>NZ_JAZVJO010000440.1:0-13463 GCF_059453735.1 Peribacillus sp.
CACGGCAGTTTCTTGAGGCATATTCCAGTATCCTTTCATAATCTGCGGTCCTTTAATAATTAATTCTCCTAGTTCACCAACAGGGACTTCCTCTGTACCTGTGGCCAAATCAACCACTTTATAATCTGTAGATGGAAATCCAATTCCTACACTTCCAGGCTTTCTTTCCGCGAACATAGGGTTACAATGTGTAGCTGGAGAAGCTTCAGTCAGTCCGTAGCCTTCATAAATTTTTGAACCTGTCTTCTTCTCAAACTCACGAAGCAGCTCAATCGGCATCGGCGCACTTCCACTATTGCAGACTCTAATCGAATTAATTCCATACTCCTCAGCGCGTGGATGACTGTTGATCGCTACATACATGGTAGGAACGCCAGGGAAAATCGTTGGCTGCTCCTTCTTAATGGTATTCAATACCTCTTCTAAATCAAAACGCGGCAGCATAATCGAATCATTGGCTGTATAGATAGAATAGTTCATAGCAGAGCTCATCCCAAAGACATGAAAAAGAGGGATAATGGTTAGAAATCGTTCACTCCCAATTCCGGTACTCTCTTTGAAAAACTCATAAGTCTGAAGAACATTCGCTAAGATATTACGATGTGTCAGCATGGCACCCTTTGAGCGTCCTGTTGTCCCGCCTGTGTATTGCAGAACAGCAATATCATGTTCGGTATCTATTTCAACAGGTGTGAATTTCCCAGCACCAAGTTTTAAAAATTCATCAAAATAACTATCTGGGGTAACATCATACTCATCAGGCTGAAGACTAACAACAATGATATTTTTCACCTGTACACTTGGCTGAACCTTCTTAACTAGCGAATAAAAGCCATCCAAAACAACGATTGTTTCGGCACCTGAATCGTTTAACATATATTCAAGCTCACGTTCAACCGACATCGGATTAATCTGTGTAATGATTGCTCCTGCTGCTAGCGCACCATAATAGGCCATTACATACTGTGGACAATTCGGTAGCATAATGGCGACTCTGTCTCCTTTTTGAATGCCCTTACGTTGTAATGAAGATGCAAATGCAATCGAAGCAGCGTATAATTCTTGATATGTGATCTTTCGGCCAAAAAATGTGATTGCCGTATTTTGGGGATATTTCTGAGCTCTATCTAGGAGGATTTGAGGCAAGGTGATGTCTGGGATGTTAATTTCCTTATTAATGGAATCCGTATACTTCGATAACCAAACTTTTTCTTTCATTTTACTGATACCTCCACCATTTCAATTTTTCGAACAACTTTTTATGAAATGCTAGACAAAGATGAAATGAAAAATCACCCTGCGTGACTGCCCCCATCAACAATTAGACAATCTCCCGTGATATAGTTTGATGCATTTGAAGCCAAAAATAACACTGCGCCCTTTAAATCATCGTCTCCCCCAAACCTCTTTAGCGGAGTAGAACGAAGCAGAGAATCCTTTCCTTGTTCAATAATGACTTTTGACATTTTAGTTGGGAAAAATCCAGGAGCAATCGCATTAACATTAATGTTATATTGACCCCATTTTACAGCTAAATCTTTCGTAAAAGTAATGATTGCTCCCTTGGATGTGTTATACCCTATCGCATCCATAACATCAGGATGCGTCCCGCCTAAACCTGCAACAGATGCAATGTTGATAATTTTGCCTCCGCCTTGTTCTATCATGACTCTGCCTGCAGCCTGTGACATTAAGAAAGTACCTGTCACATTTGTATTCATCACCTTCTGCCAGGCTTCTAAAGGCATATCCACGACAGGTGCTCCCCAAGAAGCCCCGCTGTTATTGACCAGGATATCGATGGAACCAAAGACCTTTTTTGTTTCCTCAACCACTAGCTGGATATCTTCTTGTTTGGTCACATCACATGTTAGTGCTAATGCTTTTACACCGAGTGCTTCAATTTTTAAAGCGGCTTCGTCACAAGCGGCCTTTTTACGTGAGCATAGCACGACATTTGCCCCTGCTTCTGCCAATCCAATTGCTATTTGTTCCCCTAATCCTCTTCCTCCACCCGTTACAATGGCGGTCTTTCCTGTCAAATCGAATAATTCAAGACTTTTCATAATCAATCACACCTTTCCCCTCGTTAAACATTCACTTTCTTGCTAACTGACTCATATTTTTTAAGCTCAAGCTTGGCTACTTGTGCACGATGCACTTCATCTGGCCCATCTGCAAGGCGCAGTGTTCTCGCATTTGCCCATTGAGCAGCAAGTGGGAAGTCATCTGAAACTCCTGCTCCTCCTAGTGCTTGAATCGCTCGATCAATCACCCGTAGTGCCATGGAAGGAGCAACTACTTTAATCATCGCAATCTCAAGCTTGGCTTCTTTATTCCCGACCGTATCCATCATGTAAGCCGCCTTAAGTGTTAAAAGTCTTGCTTGTTCGATTTCTATTCGAGAATCGGCCACCCATTCAAGAATAACGCCTTGCTTAGCAAGCGGCTTTCCAAAGGCTTCTCTATTTTGTATCCGCTTACATAAAGTTTCAAGAGCTTTCTCTGCAGCACCGATTAACCGCATGCAATGATGAATTCTTCCCGGTCCAAGTCTTCCTTGTGCGATTGCAAAGCCTTTCCCCTCTCCCCAAAGAATATTCCCTGTTGGAACTCTCACATTATCAAAAGAAATTTCTGCGTGTCCATGTGGTGCATGATCGTAACCGAATACAGGAAGAAGTCTTTCAATTTTCACACCAGGTGTATCCAATGGAACAAGAATCATCGATTGCTGTTCATAGCGACTTGCATCAGGGTTACTTTTTCCCATAACGATAGCAATTTTACACCGAGGATCACCAGCACCTGAAGACCACCATTTACGGCCATTAATGATATATTCATCGCCCTCTCTCTCAATACGAGCTTCAATATTCGTAGCATCCGAAGAAGCCACTTCCGGTTCTGTCATTGAAAAACAAGAACGTATTTCGCCATTCAAGAGAGGCTGCAGCCATTGCAGCTTCTGGCTTTCACTTCCATAACGAACAAGCACCTCCATATTTCCTGTATCAGGTGCGCTGCAATTAAAAACCTCTGGTCCAATTAAAGACCGCCCCATTATTTCACATAATGGAGCATATTCAAGATTTGTAAGACCTGCCCCATATTCACTTTCTGGTAAAAATAAGTTCCATAGACCAGCTGTTTTTGCCTTTTCCGTCAACTCACTCATAATAGGTGGAATACTGCTCCAACGAGAATCTCCTTGATTTAACTGTTCTAGATACGTTTTCTCATTTGGATAAACATGTTCATTCATAAAATGTTCGAGTTTTTCCTGTAGTTTCTTCGTTTTCTCTGAGTATAAAAAATCCATTAATTTCTCCCCTTCCACTACTAACTGACTAGTTAGGTTATAATTCTCTCTCAATGTAAGCGTTTCCTTTATTTTGAAGTATTTTTTTTACAATGAGTTCTTTTCGACGGTTCGTGAGAACAACCTTCATCAGAAAAAAGACTGCCTTCCCCCCCTCCATATTCCTGGACAGGTGAAAAACAGTCTTCTTTAAATGATTTTTATCCAACAATGATTTTTTCCTTCGGATAATGATAGTTATCTGTTTTCTCACGTCTTCCTAAAATCAACAGAAAGGAGGTGATTCCTACCCGTCCGATAAACATTAAAATCATGATAACAATTTTCCCAATATTACTTAGTTCAGGCGTTACTCCCGTGGAAAGTCCGACTGAACCAAACGCAGAACATACCTCAAATAAGATTTCTGTAAGGGAAAAATTTTCAGTGATAGAGAGTATAAAAGTAGAAACCGTACAAAGCACAATTCCTCCCATCATAACAGCCGTAGCTTTATGGATATCATCTTCATATATTTCACGATTAAATATTTTGATGGTTTTTCTACCACGAGCATAATTCCAAAGAAATAGTACCATAACGGCGAAAGTTGTTGTACGAATCCCGCCTCCTACCGAGCTTGGAGAAGCACCAATAAACATCATTCCACTCATAACTAGCAGCGTAGCTTCTGAGAAGTCACTGACATCCATCGTGGCCAGTCCACCGCTCCTTGTATTGGAAGACATAAATAGAGAATAGAAAAATGTTTCATGCCAGCTTTTATTAACAAAAAATCCCTTTAATTCAAGCAAAATGATTAAAATCGTTCCAGCAACAACAAGGGACATAAACGTGACCGATGTAATTTTTGTAAACAAAGAAAATCTGAACTTATACGTTCGATCACGGCTTGAAAGAAAATCCTTCAATTCGATTAAGACCGGAAACCCAATGGCTCCCAACGTTAAAAGTATAATGGAGACAAATTGGATAAAATAGTCTCTGTGATAGGGAATCATTGATAATCCAGTAATGTCGAATCCAGCATTCGTTGTGGAACTGATGGATAAGAACAATCCGTGAAGAAATGCTTCGCGCCAATCAGGATAATAACCAAGGAAATGGATTCCAAAAACAATTGCGCCAATGAACTCAATGATCAGAAATATTTTAATCAATTCAATTAACAACTTTACAGAACCGGAAAGCTGTGTTTGATTCTGATCCGTCATAATTAATTGGCGTTCCTTTAATCCGATTTTTTTGCGCAAAAGGAGCCAAAAAAATGTCCCTAAAGACATAATCCCAATTCCGCCGAACTGAAGAATAAACATTAGAAAGAAAATACCAGTAATACTAAACGTTTCAACTGTATTCACGACATTTAAACCCGTTACACTGACCGCGCTCACAGCCGTGAAAAGAGCATCTTTAAATGTCCACTGTACGCCTGAGTGGGTCGCAACCGGCAGACTTAACAGGATGGTCGAGATACTTACTGCCGCAAAATAATAACCAGTAATGATTTGGACCGGGCTCAGCTTAGCCAGTTTTTTTTTAAATTTAACCCACATAGGATGTTCCTTTCCATCTGCTAGACCATTTTTTTCCTAGCAGCAAATCACTTACATTTTACTGTTCCTATCCATATTTGTCTAATGTTCTTTTAAAAGAAGAATGGAATGGATCAGGTAATGATTAAGGTTTGCTTTAATAAGGATGTGTTTCCATTGAAAATCAAATCAAACACAGGTTAAAAAACTGTATTCTTCCCATAATAAAAAGACAGTAGCTAACTACTGTAACAAATTCAGCAGGGAGAGATCAACATGGCTAACAGCCGTAACAAACTTTTAGTCCCAGGAATTGAACAAGCTCTTGATTCCATAAAATACGAAATCGCTCAAGAATTTGGTGTTCAGCTTGGGTCCGATACAGTCGCACGGTCTAATGGATCGGTAGGCGGAGAAATTACCAAACGTCTTGTCCAACAAGCACAACAGCAACTCAAAGGAAAATAAAAATTTCATATCAAATGGATTAAATAACGAATGATAAGTCCCTATAAAGGACTTTAAGTTTGGCCAGGCTGCCCTATGGGTCCTGGCTTTATTTTTGGGCTTAGAACATTAGAAATGTTCATGTGGCGTTCGATGTTCTCGCTTATCAGTTCCTCTTTCATCTCGATTATGATCCTCTTTCCTCCGTTTATCAGGAGTAAAGTCAGTCTGTTTCTTATGATTAATTGGTTTGTTTTTTTGATTTTCTTTTTTGTTAGTTTGATGCATCTGTTTTTGTTCTTTTATATTTTGATACTGTTTCGGTGTCTCTTTTTTCTTTTGGTTATTTATTTGTGGACTTGCCTTTGTCTGCTGAATCTTATTTTTCTGTTGAATTACAGTGTGTTCCTGTTTCTTTGTTCCACCATTACCTTTTGAATCAGCCTTTTTCACTTTCACTACCTTAGTACTCTTTGTCTTTACAGCAGGAGTCTGAGATTTTGTGACTACATCTGCATGCTTTGTTTTAGTTGAAATCTGAGAACTTGGGACTACATCTATACTCTTTTTTTTACTTTGAGTCTCAGAACTCCGGACTAAATCTTCACTCTTTTTTGTAGTTGAAATCTTAGAACTTGGAACTACATCTGCACGCTTTTTTTTACTTTGAGTCTCAGAACTTGGTTTAGCAATTCTGCCCTCGACAGCGGCGCGATTTTCGCTTGTCGCTGGAGTCTTTTTTAGGCTGGCCCCTGATTCCTTAACTTCAGTATCTTGTTCTTTTTTCTGCTCTTGCTTTCTCTTGTTTTCAAGATACGTACCCGTCGATATTCCTTGCTCTTTAGCTTTTGAGCGTTCTTTTACTGTTGCTTTCATAATTTTAACGTCAGCTTCCGGTACTACCTTTTGGCTGGAAATTTTCTCCAGCTTTTCGTCAAGTTTCTTTGTTAGTACTTTATTATTTTCAAGTAATGTAGCTGTAACAAGAATCTGTTGCTTGTTATCTACGTATCCAGAATCTTTAGTTGCTTTAACAATCATATTGGTCATAAGCGTAACATCGGTATCTTCCCAATCCCTTATCTTATCTATGACAATGAGACCTTCCTTATTAATTCCGTATAAGTCCACTACTCTTAGATTATCATTAAGACTTAATTCTATGCTTGGATTGATGTCGATTGTCACATATGCAAAAACCTTTTCATTAAAATAACTTGGCAGAACTGAAAGGACCAGCAGGATACTAACCATTGCCGAAACAAGAGCAGATCTTGTATAGAAACGCACTGCGGACTTAGGCCTCTTCACGTCGTAAGGAGAAAAGTAGATTTCTTTACCAATTTCATATAGCTCTTCTTCCTTCTTAGAGCGATGGAATTCACCTTCAGGAGTTAACAATGTTAAAAAATGTTTATCTACAGATAGAATGACACCCTTCTTCATTCCGCCATCCCCTCTTTTACATAGTCATTTAAAAATAAATACTCTCCGTTTAATATGATTGCAACAGCGATAATATATTTTCTATTTCGTTCGATTGTTTTCCTGCTGACAGTAACCAACTCTTCCAATTGTTTGACCGGCAGCCGTTTTTTTGTCAGTAGTAAATTATTTAAATTCTCATTTTGAACCAAAAGCTTCGCGATATGGATGGCGGTCATTCGTGCATCAGTATGCTTTGGAGAGGCTTTGGCTAGTTCCGAAAAAGTAATTCCAAATTCTTGTAGGCGATATGTATAAGCCTTGATCTCTTCACGTCTTTTCTCTGATTCTAACTGCTGTTCATATTCCTCGATGGATTTGTCATCTCCGAATTCAGAAGTTCCTCTTTCCTCCTCTGAAGCGGCTCCTTCTAAAAATACATCAGGTCCTTTTGATTGGGTCCGTATATAATCAATCACTCGACGCTTAATCATAACTTCTGCAAGTGCCAACAGTGAACTGCCCTTTTTAGGACAATATTTATTTATCGCTTCATTAAAGGCAATTAAGCCAATACTGAACTCATCATCTGAATCATTTATATAACGTTTGCAAACCGAAGACACTGTCTTCGCAACAAAAGGCTGGAAAGATTGGATTAATTCATTTCGAAGGATATTGTCACCCTTCTGAATTTTTAGTACTTTTTCTTCTAAAGAACGTCTTTTTTTATATGCTGCAAATAAGACACTCAGCATCTGGTTCACCTCGTTCCATTCCTAATAAAATAAAGCTTTAACAACCTTATTCTTTAGAAGAGGTGGCCTAAAAGACAGTTCCAAAAGTCCTATTTTCTACATATTTTGTTGAAACCTGCAGGAAAATGTCGATTTTATTCTGTTTTTACACAAAATACCGTTCTTTATTAGAAGATACGAAACAATCTAGTTTCTTTCGGGGGTGTATGTTTATGGTTAACTTGTAGACATCCATCACATCTCAAAAGTACTTTCTACACAAAACAAAAGCTTTCCTCATAAAGGAAAGCAGAATCTGTTTATAGGAATAGTTTTGATTTTTGACTGGTTCCTTTGTATTGCTTCACAGCAAAATAGGCTACGAGAACAACGGAAACAATACCAAAACATAAAACCATGTTCTTAAAGCCAATTGTATCTAAAAAGAACCCTGAACAGACCAAAACGACCTGAAAAGATATTCTGTCTAACATACCGCGAAAAGAGAAAAATCGTCCGTGAAATTCTCTCGGTACAGTCGTTTGAAACATCGTTGCTGCAACCGGAAAAAAAGCACCTGCTGAAAAACCAAAGACAGCAAAAGAAATAATGGCAGGAATTCGTAAATCGGCAAAGTACAAAGAAAGGTGCGTAAATGCTATCACAATTGAGAAAGTCATCATAATTTTCACAGGATCTTTACCATCAAAAAAACGTTTAACAAGAAAAGCGCCTAGCATAAATGCAATCCCTTCTGCAGTATACAGCCAGCTTTTGATTTGCGGATCATCTTGTAATTCACTTATTTTAAGCACCATTAAATTAAAACTTCCGAGAAAAAGAGTAGGAATTAAGAATAAAAATAGTCCCATAACAACTTGAGGAAGTGTCTTCAATAAAGGCAATAATTCCTTAAAATTACCTTTACCAGCTCCTTTATTTTGCGGAGTATTTTTTTCTTCAAAATTAAGGAAAAGTGTGCAGAAGAAAATAATAATATAAGATAAAATCGCCAAACTATATAGACTAAACAGAGAAATGTAAACCAAAAGGATACCCGCTAACACCGTTCCAAGTATTCTTGCTATTGTTCCTGCATTCATGTGAATTCCATTCAATGTTAAAAGGTCTCCATCTTTCGCAACCATAGGGATGCATGCTTGCAAAGCTGGAAAATAAAAAGCAGCCGCTAAGCCAATCCCGACCATATAGACTACCATCCACCAGATGTTCTCCTGCATGAGGGCTAAAAACATAAACCCTGTTGATAAAATGCGTGCCGCCCCTGCATAAAGTAAGATTCTTTTCTTCGATGTTACATCAATAATCCGTCCGGCCATCGGGCCAACTAATAAACCTGCAAACATTCCTGCTAATAGGATTAATGATTTATATAAGTCTGACGGCACTAATGCTTGTAAAAATTCAAGATTTCCAATTACACCAAGCCACATTCCTAAACCAGCAATAAATTCACCACTAATTAAAATCCAGACATTTTTATTTCTCAACATAAATAATTATTCACCCTCGTCACATCATATATTTCGCATCCCTAAATATATTAATCCGATTCAAGTCCAATGTCTAGCTAATTTTTTGAATATTTAACCAACGTACCAAAAAAAGCTGGAGCTTATGCATATGTCTGCATGAGCTCCAGCTTTTTTTGGTTAGTACAGTTAAATTTCTTGAACTTCTTTTTCTGTATTTTTACCTGAAAGGAAGAAACCGCCAACGCTAAGGCCAATCAGCACGATCCAGAATGTCATCTTCCATGGTCCCGATTCAGGGAAATGGTGATCTAGGATTCCAACTGATGGATGAGCAAGTGTGAGTACTGCAAGCTTAACCCCAACCCAACCTACAATAAAGAAAGCTGCTGTTTCTAGTGAAGGACGTTTGCGCAGTAATTTAACAAATGAAGATGCGGCAAAACGCATAATGACTAATCCAACCATACCGCCTAAAAGCATAACGGAAAATTGTCCTCCGTCGATGCCGCCGATCTTAAACCAGCCTGTTGCCGGAAGTGTAATTGCTAGGGCAACTGCCGCAAGCATTGAATCCACTGCAAACGCAATATCCGCTAATTCAACCTTAAGGACCGTCATCCAAAAACCAGATTTTTTCTTTTCTTTAGCTTTACCTTCATTATTTTTACCCTTAAATTTCTTATAAATATGATGGATCGCAATGAATAAGAGATACGCGGCTCCCAGCGCTTGAATCTGCCATACATCAACCAAGAACGAAATAAAGAAAAGACTAAGGAAACGAAAGACTAAAGCGCCTAACAGTCCATAAAATAAAGCTTTTTTCTGCTGTTCTAATGGTAAATGTTTAACCATGACGGCCATAACGACCGCATTATCTGCTGCCAAAATACCTTCTAACCCAATTAAGACCAATAATACCCAACCATACTCCAATAGCAATGATGCATCCATTAATAGTAACCTCCTATATAGTATCTTCTTTACCCTATAGGCATCAGGCTTTTGAAGCAAATAAAAAGACCTCTGCCATATAGGCAAAGGTCTTGCTGAGCACAGTGTGTGTGCCAACAAAGCCGGTGGACGTTCATCCACGAAATGACGACTTTGTTTTAGGGTAAACCCTAACGCTACTCCCCTTTGTTAAAAGGAAAATCATTTAAATTAACTTAAGTATACTAGAATCCTAGTCCGCATACAACTATTATATTCAATTATTATTGAACGGGTGATTATTATTTCTTTTTCTTAGCCATTTTAAATAAATTAAGATATTCTTTTGCAAAAATACTCCAATTAGTTCTTGCAGAGAAATAGTTCTGGAACATAGACAAAAACTTCGGATATTTTCCTTTGTATGGATACCACTGAATTTCTGTATTCTTCTTACCTGAATCAGTCATGATTGATTTTTCATGACAGAACATCCGCAATCCATTTTCCCCATGATAGCGGCCAATGCCACTTTGTTTGGTGCCTCCAAACGGGAGATGGTGATTGGCTACGGAGATTAAGACATCATTGATAATGACTGCACCAGATACGAGCTTTGAGGCAACTCTTGCTGCTTTTGCTTGGTCCATCGTCCAAACACTTGAATTTAACCCGAATTGACTATCATTAGCCAGGCTAATCGCTTCTTCTTCTGTATCAAAGGCGACAATTGGCAAAACCGGTCCAAAGGTCTCCTCATTCATTATTTTCATTGAATGATTAACATGAGAAAGAACGACAGGCGGTATAAAGTATGTGTCACCACGCTCCCACTTATCTGGCGGTATGCCTGCTTCTAAAACAGCCCCCCTCTTCAGTGCATCTTCAAGATGATCAGCCACGATTGTAAGCTGTTCTGGGTAGGTCATTGAACCAATATCATCGGAAAGCTCTGTTCCCTGCGTCAGCTCGTTTACCTTTTCCTTCAGAAGCGTTAAAAAGGGCTCATACATGGCTCTTTCAACATACACACGTTCTACACTCATACAAACCTGACCGCTGTTCGTGAATGCCCCCCACAGCGCTGCATTGACCGCTCGTTCTAGGTTTGCATCCTCAAAGATAATCATTGGATCCTTCCCGCCTAGTTCCAGGGTCACAGGTATTAATTTTTTTGCCGCAGTTTCACCGATTATTTTTCCCGTACGAACTGAGCCTGTGAAGAAAATATAATCTGGATTCTGATCCGTCAACGCAGCTCCTAATTCCTTGCCACCATGGGCAAAACCAATTACTCCTTCAGGGAAACCAGCTTCCTTAAACAGCCCTTCCATGCACTTTCCAACAAGCGGGGTAACTTCTGATGGTTTTGCAATCACCGTGTTTCCCGCAGCCGCTGCATTTAGTATGGGAACCATCGCTAATTGGAATGGGTAATTCCAGGGTGAAATAACCAAAACCGTTCCTCTAGCCATATATTCCACATAGGACTTCTTACCAATTAACAGCAGCGGTGTCGATGCTTTCTGCCTTGATAGTGACTTAACAGCATGCTTTTCTATGTGACGAATCGCATCAAGTGTTGGCATAATATCCGCAACAATCGCTTCCGTTTTTGGCTTACCTGTATCCATTGCAATAACCTCAGCAATTTCATCCATTTGTTCAACCATAATTAATCTAAGGTTTTTAAAATAGACCATTCTTTCCGACACGGATAGACCAGACCAGTCTGTAAATGCAGCATGAGCTCGGTCATATAAAAAATTTATTTCCGCCAGAGGGGTTTCATCAATCTCTGCAATTTCTTTCCCTGTGGCTGGTGAATAGACTTTCCAACGTGAATGATTAACTTCCTCCATAATTATACTTCCTTTACTTAATACTTATTTGATAGTTCTGTTCGTGTTTATGCTGTAGATAAAATTCAACCATGGCTGGAACTCCATCTCGAAACCTTGGGCAAACAATCCCAGACCCTGTCAAATCAGCTTGAGCAGCCGAACAATCAAAACGTCCTTTCCAGGTAAAATACTCCATGGCCTCTTTCTCAATACCTAAATAGGTTCGCACAGATTTAATAGAAAGGAATAGATTACTGACTCCCATCGGAATCATCCCGCGAGGATTCCGGTTAAACAATTCTTTAACAAATAATTCATAGATTTCAGTCGCCGTTGACGGCTCAGGATCGGTAAGATGATAGGTTTTCCCAGTTCCTTCTTTATATAATGCCAGATAGGCTGTCGCCTGTATAATATAATCAATCGGAACAAGATTTACGACACTATCGGTTTTTGAACCAATATATGGATTGAAAGGTAAAAAGCTCATGCGGTCTAAAAAATTCAGGATAAAATAAGGACCATCGAATTTCACCGTTTCACCAGTCTTGGAGTGCCCTTTAACGATTCCCGGCCTAATAATCGTCACAGGAACCCCCTCACTCTTCAGGCGCTCGACAAGCACTTCAGCATCGTATTTAGTGCGTTCATAGTGGTTTTTAAAAGAAGGAGGTTTTACTAGCTCATGCTCATAGAGCACCCCTTCTCTTGTTCCAGCCACATAAGCAGTACTGAAATAGATATAGCGTTCCAGTTGGGTAAGGTCTTTCACCCAATTATTCACATTTTCTGTTCCCTTCACATTGACCAACTGTGCAGTCTTTTCATCGACAGCTAAATCGTAAATTGCTGCCAGGTGGAAGACATGAGTTATTTCAGTACGCAATTTCACATTTTGCTGTGGTGATATGTCTAGGTTAGTCTTAGTGATATCCCCTTGTACGACTCCAAACTGAACAGCACTCCCAGCCATAGATTGTTGAATACTCTTTATATCGTCTTCAGCTTTCTTTACCTGATGCGGGAGAACAAGCAAATAAATTTTATCTGCGTTAGCATCTCTTCTTAAAAGTTCTTTAATTAATTGGTGGCTGATAAAGCCCGGAAACCCAGTAAAAAAATAAATATGCTTCATTCTCAAAATTTTTCCCCCTGTATCGTTATGATTATCATTCTACCAAAAAAAAAATAAAGTTTGTAATATTCTGTCAATGAAATGAGTTTTATATCTTCTTTTACTACTCTTTTAAAAGGATTCTAAGGGCTTAATAGAGGAATTTTAGGGGTATTAGAATGATAATGCAGAAGAACGATTGATGGCTTCGAGTAAAAAAAAAATTTATATTATCCATTCGTCTGATTTTCCGTTACTATATAAGAAGACGCCGACAAATGGCATATACATATTAGAGGTGAGGCACAATTGAAACAAGTATTAAAAGCATATGATTATCCTATCTTCATCGCAGTGGTGCTGCTCACTCTATTTGGACTTGTTATGGTTTACAGTTCAAGCATGATTATAGCAGTAGCAGGCAAATATAAAACCTTAGGATCGGATTTCTTTTTTGTCAAACAAAGAACCGCACTCATTATTTCCTTCGTCGCTATGTTCGCTGCCATGATAATCCCTTACAAAGCGTATAAAAATGTAAAATTTTTGATGTTTATGATGATTGGTATATCGGCAGCGTTAGCCTTCGTTACCATGTTTGGCTACACAT
>NZ_JAZVJO010000441.1:0-4046 GCF_059453735.1 Peribacillus sp.
GATTACAACGTCTAAACAAGAATTATGGAGTTTTTTTGAAGAATAAGGTTTTTTTAAAAAAAGAAGTTTAATCGAAGGAATGTGTCTTTTTCTTGACAGCGTTTTCATAGACTTGTATAATTCAAAATAAGTTAATAAATTGTGACGGAGATAAGGAGATTCACACAGTACTGCCTCTATATAAAGAGGATGATTCTGTGTGAATTTTTTTTGTCTCTCTCATAATGTTATTAGTAAAAGAACTTAAAACTAAGGGGTGTGTTAACCATGACTCCATTTTGGGGCGAGGTAATAGGTACGATGATTTTAATTGTTTTTGGTGCCGGAGTAGGTGCTGGTTCATCTTTGACGAAATCGTACGCAAAGGATTCAGGATGGATTGTCATCACTATTGCATGGGGCCTTGCAGTAACACTAGGGATTTTTGCTGTCGGGTCAATCAGTGATGCTCATTTAAACCCAGCAGTCACGATTGCCATGGCACTTAACGGAACGTTTGCTTGGAGCGATGTACCGGGTTACATAATTGCTCAAATGATAGGGGCTATTATTGGGGCAACGCTTGTCTTCCTGCAGTACCTGCCGCATTGGAAGGCTACGAACGATCCAGGAACAAAGCTGGGCGTCTTTTCGACAAGTCCCGCTATACCGCACACATTTTCGAATTTATTAAGCGAGATGATTGGTACATTTATGCTAATTCTAGGATTATTGTATATTGGCGCAAATGAATATTCTAAAGAGTTAAATCCTATTGCAGTTGGCTTATTAATTGTAGCGATTGGGATGTCACTTGGCGGGACAACAGGTTATGCGATTAATCCTGCACGTGACCTAGGTCCGCGTATTGCACACTTCTTATTGCCGATTCCAGGCAAGGGGTCATCAAACTGGGGATATGCGTGGATTCCGGTAGTCGGACCTATTTTAGGTGGTTCATTTGGAGCGGTATTCTATAAATATATGTTTAGTGGAACCCTTTCGATATCATTTTGGGTGGTCCTAGGCGCGAATGTAATTGTATTAGCTCTAGCATACGTTCTTGGTGAAAAGAAACAAAGTGAAATGGATAATTCGAAAATTGCTGTCTAAGTAAAATACGAGTAAAGAAAAGGGGAAAGCAAATGGAGACGTATATTTTATCATTGGATCAAGGAACGACGAGTACACGTGCTATTCTTTTTAATAAAAAAGGGGAAATCGTTCATACTGCACAGCGTGAGTTTACTCAATACTTTCCAAAGCCGGGCTGGGTAGAGCATAATGCAAATGAAATTTGGGGCTCTGTGTTGGCGGTAATTGCTGATCTTTTATCATCATCTATGATTAAACCAGAACAAATTGCCGGGATTGGTATTACAAATCAGCGGGAAACAGCAGTGGTTTGGGATAAAGAAACGGGACATCCGGTATATAATGCCATTGTGTGGCAATCTAGACAAACGAGCGGAATTTGTGACGAATTAAAAGAAAAAGGATATAGCGATACCATAAGAGACAAAACAGGTTTACTAATCGATGCTTATTTTTCCGGCACAAAGGTAAAATGGATTCTTGATAATGTTGAAGGTGCTAGAGAAAAAGCGGATCAAGGGAAACTTCTGTTTGGGACAATTGATACGTGGTTAATCTGGAAAATGTCTGGCGGCAAGGCGCATGTGACGGATTATTCTAATGCATCCCGAACGCTGATGTATAATATCCATGAATTAAAATGGGATGATGAACTTCTAGAAATTCTAACTGTACCTAAATCAATGCTCCCTGAAGTACGTCCATCTTCTGAAATCTATGCACACACTGTATCGTATCATTTCTTTGGTAAAGAAATTCCAATTGCCGGCGCAGCAGGGGATCAGCAGGCAGCTCTGTTTGGCCAAGCGTGCTTTACAGAAGGAATGGCAAAGAACACGTATGGTACAGGGTGCTTCATGCTGATGAATACGGGTGAAAAAGCGATCCGTTCTGAAAATGGTCTATTAACGACATTGGCTTGGGGAATAGACGGGAAGGTAGAGTATGCGCTTGAAGGTAGTATATTCGTTGCTGGTTCAGCTGTCCAATGGCTTCGAGATGGAATGAGAATGGTTAAATCAGCTAGTGATAGCCAGAGTTATGCGGACCGAGTGGATACAACAGATGGTGTGTATGTGGTGCCTGCTTTTGTCGGTCTTGGAACTCCTTATTGGGACAGTGATGTACGTGGGTCTGTTTTTGGATTAACCCGTGGTACAACAAAAGAACATTTTATCCGGGCAACGTTAGAATCCATTGCCTATCAAGCAAAAGATGTGTTATCTGCTATGGAAGCAGACTCAGGAATTAAACTAAAGACTTTACGCGTTGACGGCGGGGCTGTTAAAAATGATTTTCTCATGCAGTTCCAAGGTGATATCTTAAACGTGCCTGTAGAAAGACCTGTTATTAATGAAACAACTGCACTAGGTGCAGCTTATTTAGCAGGACTAGCAGTAGGTTATTGGGAAAGCCGGGAAGACATTGCTTCACAATGGGCGATCGAACGTTCTTACGAGCCGAAAATGGAAGAAGAACAACGGGAAACCCTTTATAAAGGATGGAAAAAAGCTGTCCATGCTGCAATGGCTTTTAAATAATTTTTTATTCTCGAGGCTGAGGATTTTTATTTATCAGCGTTTTCTGGTATACTAAACCTAAGTTAATAAAGTCGGTAGGAGACATGGAGAGACCACGAAACACATTATCATATTGATAATGTTGATTTGTGGTCTCTTTTATTGATTTCTACCAAAATGGAGGGGAAAATATAATGAACTTTTCAAATAAAAATCGTAATGAAATCATAACTTCTGTAAAGAAAGATAAATTGGACCTATTGGTAATTGGCGGAGGAATCACAGGAGCAGGTATTACCCTGGATGCTACAGTCAGAGGAATGAAGACGGCAGTAGTGGAAATGCAGGATTTCGCAGCTGGAACATCCAGCCGTTCAACAAAGCTCGTTCACGGTGGTTTACGTTATCTAAAACAATTCGAAATTAAAATGGTTGCTGAAGTAGGGAAAGAACGAGAAATCGTCTATGAAAATGGACCTCATGTTACCACGCCTCAATGGATGTTATTACCTTTCCATAAAGGTGGAACCTTTGGTAGTTTCAGTACAAATATCGGGTTGAGAGTATACGATTTCCTTGCGGGTGTTAAAAAAAGTGAACGTAGAAAAATGTTATCTCAACAAGAAACGTTGAATAAAGAACCTTTAGTGAAGAACGAAAACCTTCAAGGCGGAGGGTATTATGTTGAATACCGTACCGATGATGCTCGTCTTACCATCGAAGTTATGAAAACAGCTGTTGAATTAGGCGCAAAAGCACTTAATTATTCAAAAGTTGAAAATCTGCTCTATGAAAATGGTAAAGTTGTAGGTGTTTTAATTAATGACCAATTAACAGGTGAGAAACATGAGATTTATGCAGATAAAGTAGTCAATGCAACAGGTCCTTGGGTAGATGAAATCCGTGAAATTGATAATTCTAAGAAGGGTAAAGCATTACAATTAACAAAAGGCGTGCACTTAGTTATTGATCAATCTAGATTCCCGCTGAAGCAAGCTGTTTACTTTGATACACCAGACGGCAGAATGGTATTCGCTATTCCTCGTGAAGAGAAGGTTTATGTTGGAACGACAGATACCTTCTTCGATGAAGATGCGGTTAGTCCGAATATTACAAGCAGTGACCGAGAGTATGTGCTTAAATCCATTAATTATATGTTCCCGACTGTGAAGGTTACAGATGCTGATATTGAGTCTAGCTGGGCTGGTGTTCGTCCGTTAATTTTAGAAGATGGAAAAGATCCTTCAGAAATCTCCCGTAAAGATGAAATTTGGGAATCTGAGTCAGGATTAATCACCATTGCAGGTGGTAAATTAACAGGATACAGAAAAATGGCTGAAACGATCGTTAATTTAGTTGCCAAGAAATTTGAACAAGAAAAAAATATTAAATACACTACCTGCCAAACGAAACATCTTCCGATTTCAGGTGGTAATGTGGGCGGATCTAAAC
>NZ_JAZVJO010000442.1:0-11200 GCF_059453735.1 Peribacillus sp.
GCTGCGATCGGCTAAGAAATTCACTGTTGAAACGGGGGTTTCACATGCGGCGAAAGGTGGAGGACTGGTTTCAGGTGATAGCTTTACAACCATGGACTTGGGTATCGGAAAATATGCGGTAGCAATTAGTGATGGGATGGGGAATGGTGAACGTGCTCATCTTGAGAGCACAGAAACGCTTTCCTTGCTTCAGAAGTTCTTAATGTCAGGAATCGAGGAGAAAATTGCGATTAAGTCGGTGAATTCGGTTCTGTCACTTCGAACGACAGATGAGATCTTTTCTACTTTAGACTTAGCCATGATCGATCTTCAAGATGCGAAAGCAAAGTTTTTAAAAGTCTGCTCGATTCCAAGTTTTATTAAGCGAGGAGAGAAAATTATAAAGATAGAGAGCAGCAGCCTGCCAATGGGAATTATCCCGGAATTTGAGGTTGATGTAGTAAGCGAGGATTTAAAGGCAGGAGATTTATTAATTATGATGAGTGATGGAGTGTTTGAGGGACCAACTCACATTGAAAACGTTGAATTTTGGCTTAAGCGAAAGATTAAAGAGTTTGAGACAGAAGACCCTCAGGAAGTAGCTGACCTGATCCTTGAAGAGGTGATTCGAGTAAAAGGGATGATCGATGATGATATGACAATTGTAGTGACAAAAATCATGCATAATACACCAAAATGGGCGTCCATCCCTGTCCAGCCTAAACGAAAACGAGCCTGAAAGTTTCAGTCTCTTAACGTATAAATCCCTTTTTTTAAGTCAAAGATGGTAACAAATTTATAGAGGGGAGATTGACAATGAAACCAGGTACATTAAGGCAAATTTTATTGCTTACAGATGGCTGTTCAAATCAGGGAACTGATCCCGCCTTTATGGCTGCACGAGCCCATGAACAAGGAATCACAGTGAATGTGATTGGAGTTATGGAAAATGATGTGATTGATGAAAAGGGAATGAATGAAATACAGTCTATTGCGCGTTCAGGAGGCGGTGCTAGTCAAATTGTTTATGCACAGCAGCTTTCTCAAACGGTGCAGATGGTGACACGAAAAGCGATGACGCAAACGATTCAAGGGGTCATTAATCGAGAACTTCAACAGATTTTAGGCAGCTCAACAACAATGGAGGATTTGCCTCCCGATAAACGTGGTGAAGTAATGGAGGTTGTTGATGAGTTAGGAGAGACAAGTAAACTTGAAGTGCTCATCCTTGTTGATACGAGTGCAAGTATGAAACATAAGCTTGAAATCGTGAAAGATTCTTTACTTGATTTGTCTTTAAGTATGAACGCAAGGCAAGGAGATAATCAATTTTCGGTTTTTGCTTTCCCAGGTAAAAAACATGATGTCGAGAAACTAGTCGATTGGACGCCAAAGCTTGAGGTGCTGACAAAAATATTCCCTAAGCTTACAACAGGAGGTACTACACCAACTGGACCAGCTATTGAAGAAGCTGTTGCTTATTTTAATAAAAAACGTTCATTAAGGGGATTGTTATCGAATGATGATGAACAATACTTTGAGGAATCAATGTAATCTGCTGCCAGGAAGCAAGATTACAGGGAAATGGAATAAAAACACCTATACCATCATTAAGGAGCTCGGGCAGGGGGCAAACGGGATTGTGTATCTTGCTGAAAGTAATAATAAGCATGCGGCTTTAAAAATAAGCGATAACGGTGTCTCAATTATATCGGAGATGAACATTCTTAAAGCCTTTTCTAAGGTCCAGGGGTCTGCCCTTGGGCCTTCTTTATTAGAGGCAGATGATTGGGTGAAGAATAAAAGCATTCTATCTTTTTATGCAATGGAATACATAATAGGTGATGGATTTCTCGAATTTATTCATCGGAAAGGTCCTTCATGGACAGGAGTTCTCATGCTGCAATTGCTGACAAGTCTTGTTTCGCTTCATAAGCAAGGCTGGGTCTTTGGGGACCTAAAGCCGGAAAATCTAATTGTTACGATGCCTTCTTGTACCATTCGTTGTATTGATGTGGGAGGTACGACATTAATAGGACGTTCCATTAAAGAATTTACTGAATTCTTTGATCGTGGATATTGGGGGCTGGGATCTCGTTCGGCTGAACCCAGTTATGATTTATTTGCAGTAGCAATGATTTTTATTAATGCTTATTACCCTGTACGATTTTCTAAAAATGGAGACGGCTACAAACAGCTTGTAGAGATGATCAAACAGAAAAAAGAGTTGGCTGTATATCGAACTTTGCTTCAAAAAGCATTATCAGGAACTTACAATAGTGCGGAAGAGATGAGAAGTGATCTTGTTGAGATTTTACAGAATCAAAAAAAACAACCGGCACCTCGAACTCCATCATCTCAAAAATCTCCTGTAACGAGAACGAGAAAACACACTAAAAAAAGGGGGAGAGTGCAGAGAAGAAGAGGCGGCCTAATTGAGACAATGCTGCTCGTTTCAATTGTTTGTTTCTTATATGTCCTCTATATATATGGTCAATTCTTATGATATAGTTAGTAAAGAATGGATTAAAGTGAAACTAATTCGATGGTACTACGTAGATAAGAATAAGCTCTAAGGAGCTTGACCAAAGAAGGTAATTATATGTTTGAACGAAAAGTTATAGAGTATATCGAGACACATCAGTTAATCCCAGAAGGTTCTCACATCCTTGTAGGGGTTTCAGGAGGACCAGATTCTTTGGTCTTATTGCATCTTCTTAAATCATGGCAGGAATTATTCAAGTGTCAGATTGTTTGTGCACATGTAGATCATATGTTTCGAGGGAAAGAATCCTATGATGACTACTTATTTGTTGAAAAGACATGTAAGGAGTGGGACATTCCTTTTGAAGGTAAACAAATAGATGTGGCAGCATATATGAATGATTCGGGTGAGAGCACCCAACTTGCTGCTAGGAATTTAAGATATGCATTCTTTCAAGAGGTTATGGAAAAACATCATCTGGATGTGTTGGTATTGGGGCACCATGGAGATGATCAAGTGGAGACCATGTTAATGAGACTGACGAGAGGTTCTGCAGAAAAGGCTCGAGCGGGAATCCCTGTTAAACGACCGTTTGCTTCTGGCTGCCTCGCAAGACCTTTGTTATGTGCAGCTCGATCTGAAATTGAATCGTATGTGAAACAGCATGAGTTAGATCCGAGAATGGACCCGAGTAACGAGAAAAACGATTATCTCCGTAATAGATTTCGACATGTGGTGCTGCCCTTTCTAAAAAAAGAAAACCCAAATGTTCATGAGCACTTTCAACGATTTAGTGAGGAATTAACAGATGATGAAGTCTACTTGCAGTCACTTGCTGCTAAGGAACTCAATGGTATTTGGCTTGAGAGGAAAATGGACGGTTCAGTAATAGATCTTGTGAGATTATTGATGGTACCAAAACCTTTACAAAGAAGAATGATTCATCTAATATTAAATTATCTTTATATAAAGAGACCTTCATCGCTTTCAGCTGTACATATAGACCAGCTTTTAACGTTATTCACTAATCCTCATCCATCTGCTGAACTGCATCTCCCTGACGGACTTATCGTTGAAAAATCATACCAAAAAGGTATTTTTCGGTTTTTCACTAATGAAAGCCCGGAATATTCCATCAAGTTAGATGTTCCAGGTGAGACAATTCTTCCGAATGGATATATAATTAAAGCACATTATATAAAAGATGAAATGTCCGTATTAAATGGAAACCATACTTTTCTATTATCTGCTTCGTCAGTTAGTCTTCCGCTTACCGCACGTACTCGTATAAATGGTGACCGAATGACTGTAAAAGGACTTGGAGGAACGAAGAAGCTTAAAGGAATATTTATTGATAAAAAAATTCCCAGGCAGGAACGTACTACCTGGCCGGTCGTGGTTGATCAAGCAGGGGAAATTGTTTGGCTCCCTGGTTTGAAAAAATCGGTGCGTGAGTCTGAACATACTCAAAATGAAACGTCTTTCATTTATTTAGAATATAAAAAAGCTTAAATCTTCTTGGGGGGCAAACAATTACAATGACGATGCAAAATGACATTGAAAAAGTGTTAATTACTGAGGAAGAAATTCAAGGTAAAATAAAAGAGTTAGCAGCACAGCTGGAGAATGATTATAGTAATAGTTTTCCGCTGGTGATTGGAGTTTTAAAAGGTGCATTGCCATTTATGGCTGACTTATTAAAACGCATCGATGAACATTTAGAAATGGATTTCATGGATGTATCCAGCTATGGTAATTCTACGGTTTCTTCCGGTGAAGTAAAAATCATTAAAGATTTAAATACTTCTGTAGAAGGCCGAGACATATTAATCATAGAAGATATTATCGACAGCGGTCTGACGTTAAGTTACTTGGTTGAATTATTCCGTTATCGAAAAGCAAAGAGTATTAAAATTGTTACATTGTTAGATAAACCGACTGGCAGAAAAGTCGATATTAAGCCGGATTATACGGGCTTTATTGTACCTGATGCTTTCGTAGTCGGATATGGTCTGGATTTTGCAGAGAGATACCGTAATCTGCCGTACATTGGTGTTTTAAAACCAGAAATTTATACTACAAAATAACGATGACAAACAGATTAGTATCATGTAAATACGGTTACAATAAATTGTAGTTCTAAAAATTGTCTTTCAATTATTTACTATGATACTATTTATTACTATAGTTTGTTTTTTCGTGGGAGGAGGTAAGGGATGAATCGGATCTTCCGTAATACAATATTTTATTTACTCATTTTCTTAGTGATTATCGGTATTGTGAGCATCTTTAACAATAACAATGAACCTGCTAAGAATATAACTCAAGATGATTTTTACCAAAGTTTGGAGAGTGGAAAGATAGCCTCCTTATCGATGCAGCCCGAGCGGTATGTATACGAAGTTAAGGGTCAGTTGAAAGGGTCCAAGGAGAAAGATTCTTTCTTGACGTACATTACTGACAGCGAGAGCAATCAAACACGTATTCAAGAAGCTGTTGATAAAAATGATGTGAAATTGGAGGTGCTTCCAGCTAAAGAAACAAGCGGCTGGGTAACATTCTTCACTTCCATTATACCTTTTGTTATCATCTTCATTCTGTTCTTCTTCTTACTTAATCAAGCACAAGGCGGCGGCGGCGGACGTGTCATGAACTTTGGCAAAAGTAAAGCCAAATTATACGATGACAACAAGAAAAAGGTCCGTTTCAACGATGTAGCTGGTGCTGATGAAGAAAAGCAAGAACTCGTTGAGGTAGTTGAGTTCTTGAAAGATCCGCGTAAGTTTGTTGAACTTGGTGCACGTATTCCAAAAGGGGTCTTGCTAGTAGGTCCTCCAGGAACAGGTAAAACGCTTTTAGCAAGAGCGGTAGCTGGTGAAGCTGGAACACCATTCTTCTCTATCAGTGGTTCCGATTTTGTTGAAATGTTTGTCGGAGTCGGGGCATCCCGGGTTCGTGATTTGTTTGAAAATGCGAAAAAGAACGCTCCTTGTATTATTTTCATTGATGAAATTGATGCAGTCGGCCGTCAGCGTGGTGCTGGTTTAGGCGGAGGTCATGATGAGCGGGAACAAACATTGAACCAATTGCTAGTTGAGATGGATGGTTTTGCAGGCAATGAAGGCATTATTATTATTGCAGCGACAAACCGTTCTGATATTCTTGACCCTGCGTTGTTACGTCCAGGTCGTTTTGACCGCCAGATTACGGTTGGCCGTCCTGATGTAAGAGGACGTGAAGATGTATTAAAAGTTCATGCGCGTAATAAGCCATTAGCCGAAGGTGTAGACCTAAAAGCTATCGCGCAACGTACACCAGGTTTCTCTGGTGCGGATCTTGAAAATCTTTTAAATGAAGCAGCTCTTGTAGCGGCTAGACAAGATAAAAAGAAAATTGATATGTCCGATCTTGATGAAGCTTCTGACCGTGTAATTGCTGGTCCGGCTAAAAAAAGCAAGGTTATATCTAAAAAAGAACGTAATATTGTTGCTTTCCATGAAGCAGGCCATACTATCATAGGACTTGTCTTGGATGATGCTGAAATCGTTCATAAAGTAACGATTGTTCCTCGTGGTCAGGCCGGCGGTTATGCTGTTATGCTTCCTAAGGAAGATCGCTTCTTTATGACTAAACCTGAACTTCTTGATAAGATCGCTGGTCTTTTAGGCGGACGTGTAGCAGAAGAAGTAGTCTTTGGTGAAGTCAGCACGGGTGCTCATAATGACTTCCAGCGTGCTACTGCGATTGCACGTAGTATGGTCACTGAATATGGAATGAGTGAGAAACTTGGACCGCTTCAATTTGGATCTACACAGGGTGGAAATGTATTCTTAGGCCGCGATTTCAATAATGAACAAAATTATTCAGATGCGATTGCCTATGAAATTGATCTTGAAATTCAACGCATTATCAAAGAGGCATACGCTCGTGCAACGAAAATTATCACTGAAAAACGTGATAAGCTTGATGTAATAGCGAAAACATTGCTTGAAATTGAGACGTTGGATGCAGAACAAATTAAACACCTCTTCGATCATGGAACATTACCGAAACGTTCTTATTCAGCCCTTAATGGCAATATGGGAAAAGACGATGATGTAAAAGTGAACATTAACATTAAGAAGGAAGAAAAAGAAGCGCTTCTTAACCCGTTAGATGAAAGAGGATCGGAAAATCTTGAAGTTCGATCTGAGGAAGTTATTCCTACAGAACCGATTAAAGAAGACACACCGTTCTCAAACGAAGATAATAAAAAAAGCTAATCATAATTAGCAAGGCAAACAGGTATTTCCTTCTGGAAATACCTGTTTTCTATTTAACAATAAAGGCCAAAGTCCTGCAGATGGCAAGCCATATGGCGGTATGATATGATGTTTGAGAATAATCTGGCGGAGTGTGAAATGATGATTTTTGTACTAGACGTAGGAAATACCAATACAGTTCTTGGTGTATATAGCGAAGAGACATTGAAATATCATTGGCGAATTGAAACGAGTCGGAATAAAACGGAAGATGAGTATGGGATGGTTATTAAATCCCTCTTCGCACATGAAGGAATATCCTTTGAAGACATTGATGGAATTATTATTTCTTCCGTAGTTCCTCCTATTATGTTCTCTGTGGAGCGCATGTGTCTTAAGTACTTTGGTATGAAACCGCTCGTTGTTGGTCCAGGAGTAAAAACAGGTTTAAATATAAAGTATGACAATCCTAAAGAAGTCGGTGCAGACCGGATTGTGAATGCTGTAGCAGGAATTCATGAGTATGGAAGTCCATTAATTATTGTCGATTTTGGAACCGCTACAACTTATTGTTATATAAATGAAATGAAACATTATATGGGAGGGGCTATCGCTCCCGGAATTGGAATTTCGACAGAGGCCTTATATACCAAAGCAGCGAAATTACCTAGAATAGAAATTGCTCGTCCTGAGGGTATTCTTGGTAAGAACACTGTTTCTGCCATGCAATCGGGTATTTTATATGGGTATGTCGGACAAGTTGAGGGGATTGTCTCGAGGATCAAAACCCAAAGTGAAACAGAACCGACTGTAATTGCAACTGGAGGAATGGCTGGATTAATCTCAAATGAATCGGATGCAATTGATATAGTAGATCCTTTTTTAACATTAAAAGGGCTGATGCTTATCTATAAAAGAAATCGGGAACAATGAAGAAATAGAATTGATGGGGGTAACAACATGAATGATTACTTAGTAAAAGCATTAGGTTATAACGGTCAAGTAAGAGCGTATGCCGTCAAAACAACTGAAACAGTAGGTGAAGGACAAAGAAGACACAAAACTTGGCCGACTGCCTCTGCAGCACTTGGTCGTTCAATGACAGCAGGTGTTATGCTCGGTGCTATGCTAAAAGGCGAGGAAAAAATGACGATTAAAATAGAAGGCGGCGGTCCTCTAGGCGTAATTCTTGTTGACAGCAATGGAAAGGGAGAAGTTAGAGGATACGTAGGGAATCCGCAAACGCACTTTGATTTAAATGAACATGGAAAGTTAGATGTAAAACGTGCAGTTGGAACAGAAGGTACGCTCGCTATTGTTAAGGATATTGGACTGAGGGATAATTTTACAGGACAAGTTCCATTGGTTTCCGGAGAACTAGGAGAAGATTTCACCTATTACCTGGTAACTTCAGAGCAAGTACCGTCATCCGTAGGTTTAGGAGTACTTGTGAATCCAGATAATACAATATTGGCGGCAGGCGGGTTTATTATTCAATTATTGCCTGGTGCAGATGATGAAGTCATTACAAAGATTGAACAAAGACTATCAGTTATCGAGCCAATTTCTAAACTAATTCAAAAAGGGTTAACACCAGAGCAAATTCTTGATGAACTCTTAGGAGAGGGCAATGTAAAGATCCTAGAAAAAATGCCTGTTAAATTCAACTGTGAATGTTCAAGAGAAAGAATTGCTAATGCACTAATTAGTTTGGGTAAGGAAGAGATAGAGGACATTATTCAGACAGATGGCCAAGCAGAAGCTCAATGTCATTTTTGTAACGAACAATACCATTTCACGGAGACGGAGTTAAGAGAGTTAATTGAAGAAGGCAAATAATAGGGTGTAATGGGGGATGCGGAGTTGTCTCAAAAGCAGCTGTTAGTTATTATTATCGGACTTGTTTTGCTTAATATTGTAACCTTAATGGTGTATGTCATTAAGCCGTTTAGCTTACACAATGATAACGAAATTGTGGCATCTGTTGGAAAGAAGGACATTACAAGAGAGAAATGGCAGGCGGAGTTACAATCACGTTATGGAAAAGAAATTCTCGAGGAATTAGTAGACGCTGAGGTCATTCAGCAAAATGCTAAGAGGCATAATGTGTCTATTTCAGCTAAAGACGTAGAAAGAGAATATCTATTCACGAAATTGACCTACAGTACTAAGGGTATTTCTGGAACTAAGAGCGAAGAAGAGTGGAAGCAGCAGATAAGAACTAACATCCAGCTAGAAGAAATACTGACGAAGGACGTAACCATTCCACAACCCGTATTACAACAGTATTATGAAACAAATAAACAACGTTTTACTATCCCGCAATCCTTTCGGGTATCTCATATTGTGAGAGCAAGTAAAAATGAAGCGGATCAAGTGATTCAGGAACTCCGGGAGGGTTCTGCCTTTGATGTACTCGCCATGGAGAAATCATTAGATGAATTTACTGCAAATCAAGGCGGGGATTTAGGCTATCTTACTGCAGAAAGTGGTCAGAAAGCTGAGAACTACCTTGATGAAGTGAAGTTGATGAAAGAACATACTTGGAGTCAACCAATAACCATAACAGATGGGTATGCAGTTATTTATCTTCATGAAAAAGTGGAAGCGCATCAGTACAGCTTTTCTGACGTAAAAAAACAAATACATCGCATCCTAGCGCTGGAGCAAATGCAAATGCCGGTAACCGGGAAGTTATTCTGGGAAGAATCGAAGGTTAAATGGCATTATGACGAAGGTGAAAAATAGAGTATTGGGCCCATGTTGTCTTATGAGGTAAAAGTAACAGAAGATACAGTAAATGAGTATAAAAAAATTGACAATAACCTGTGCTAAGATGTAACGTAAAATAAAACCAATAAAATCAGTAGGAATTAGGAGTGGAGAACATGTCAAGAATAGCAAATTCTGTAGTTGAACTAATTGGCCACACACCGATTGTGAAATTAAACAGATTAAATGATGAAAATAGCGCAGACATCTTTTTGAAGTTAGAGTACATGAACCCAGGGAGCAGCGTTAAAGATCGTATTGCTCTTGCCATGATCGAGGCAGCCGAAAAAAATGGCAGTCTTAAAGAAGGCGACACCATTATTGAACCTACGAGTGGAAATACAGGAATCGGTCTAGCTATGGTAGCAGCTTCTAAAGGGTACAAAGCAATCTTAGTTATGCCTGAAACAATGAGTGTGGAACGTCGTAACTTACTTCGTGCGTACGGAGCAGAATTAGTATTAACACCTGGTCCAGACGGGATGAAAGGTGCGATTGCTAAGGCAGAGGAATTAGCTAAGGAAAATGGCTATTTTGTTCCACAACAATTCGAAAATGAAGCAAATCCTAAAGTTCATAGAGAAACAACAGGTAAAGAAATTGTTGAACAAATGGGCGACCAATTAGATGCATTTATTTCCGGTATTGGTACTGGGGGAACGATAACAGGTGCTGGTGAAGTTCTTCGTGAACAATATCCTAACATTAAAATTGTAGCGGTTGAACCAGCAGATTCACCGATTCTTTCTGGCGGCAAACCAGGTCCGCATAAAATTCAGGGAATTGGAGCTGGATTTATTCCCAGTATCCTAAATACAGAAATGTATGACCAAGTTATTACCGTTACTACGGAAGAGGCATTCGATTACGCACGCCGTGCTGCCAAAGAAGAAGGAATCCTTGGTGGGATTTCTTCTGGAGCTGCTATTAGCGCTGCTGTTCAAGTGGCAAAAGAGCTTGGCAAAGGTAAAAAAGTACTTGCGATCATCCCTAGTAATGGCGAACGGTACTTAAGTACAGCATTATATAATTTTGAGTAATTTCTACTAAAAGGCTCCGGAATTTCCGGGGCTTTTTTTTATGGGTATAGAATCTCTAATATAGAAAGTCGAGAGTTATGTAAAAGCTCACTAGTAATACTCATCAAAGATAAGTACACTATAAATAAGACTAATCGTAGAGGAGTGCCAATATGCCCTCAATAATAAAATGCGGAAAACATACGTTAGATTATCAAAACAAAACAATCATTATGGGGATATTAAATGCGACCCCTGACTCATTCTCTGATGGAGGGAAATATGATCATGTAGATACAGCTTTAAAACGGGCTGAAGAGATGGTTAAGCAGGGCGTTGATATTATCGATATTGGCGGAGAATCAACCAGACCAAATTATGAACGGATTTCCGATCAGCAAGAACTTGAACGTGTCCTGCCTGTTATAGAGGCAATAACGAATAATCTAGATATTACACTGTCGGTGGATACCTATAAGTCTGTAGTAGCAAGGGAAGCAGTTAAGGCTGGGGCTCATATTATCAATGATATTTGGGGAGCAAAAGCGGATCCTGAAATGGCGAAGGTCGCTGCTGAGTATCAGGTGCCGATTATCTTGATGCATAATCGTAAACAGATGAATTATGAACATTTTATTAGGGATGTTCTTACCGACTTAACGAAAAGTATCGAGATTGTTAAACGTGTAGGAGTACTTGATGAA
>NZ_JAZVJO010000443.1:0-2112 GCF_059453735.1 Peribacillus sp.
ATATTTGGAATCGGCCTTTTGATTGCATTAGTTACCCCATACCCTTTGTTTTTCTATCTTGGATGGGCTGGGCTTGCTATCTGGTTCCTGTACATGATCCCGCTGATTATCTTTGCTTTCTATATCGAAAGAATGAAAAAGACTAATGACATAGCAACCTATAAGGAAATCATAGCCTTTTGTGAAGGCAAAGAAGTCGACAAGGATTCCAAGATAGCAGAAAAAGCAAAACGTCCCTACCAACGTGTGCTTCTCGCTATCGGTGCAGGAGCTCTGTTGCTGGCGATCTTTTTGCTTGAGAGTTTTATTTTTAAATAGACTTCTCCTAATAATGAACACTAAAAACCGTATTGAACCTATACTTGGTTAGCTGCTCTGACAATACAGATCACTGCACAGATTACTTAGTAAGAACGCTGTCCCGTGCCATTGAGTTTATTCTTGAGCGGGCCTGATCGTATTTCGACACACTAAACTCTCTGCGCTCCAGACACGCGTCAGCCTGACTTAGTACTTCTTTCCCGTGAAAATCAATGGAACTGAATCTCGTTCCGCAGAAAGGACAATCGAAAAACTCCTGATCGGAATCAAAGATCAGGATACCGGCACAATTCGAGCAAGTGTAACTCTTTAATACCGCCAAGGAGCACTCCTCTTAATCCGATAATTGAAATAATTATATCAGACAGAGCGTCAAACATTCTTCTCTGTAACGTTCGGGATCCTTCCGCGCGATCAGATAAGCACGTCCGTGACCTGCTTCATCACAGGATCTTAACGATGTTGCCCTGCGGGTCCTGAATGTAATTCTGCGGCGGGATCGGTGCTCCGCAGTGAGGGCAGCTGTTATGCATGCCTACAACATACATGCCTCCGCAGTAATTACAGGATGACTGATAGACCGCTTTAAGCTCGCACGGAACCGCATTCTTGTAGTAATCAGGCACCTTTTTCGGCTTATTTGTCAAGAGTGTCGGTACTATAAAAATACTCGTCATAAAAATTAAAAGAATTCCGCCAAACAATCTGGATTTATCCACTACCATCTTCATCATTAACGGCCTGTACTCATCAAAAGTTGCCGCTATCGCTTCATCTACCGAATACTTATTGCGTTGCATAAGCCTGACCTGAAGAGACTCGGTAAAGGCGTCCATGCGCTCAGGAGTCAGGACGGGATCGGTATAGTTTCCCTGCATGCCTTCCCAATACCAATCGTCAAACCCGTTATCCTTTTCGGCTGATGAGTAGACGATGAGCCAGTGATATTCATCAGGGAAACGATTAAGTGAAACATCAAAAGCATATGCCTCAAGGGAATCATAATCTTCTTTCCATGTGTCATTACTTATCGTGATCACGGCAGGTATGACACCCGTCTCATCGTAGAAATCTTTCATGGCTCTCTCGAGATTTGCCTCGTCCTCGATAACGCCGAGATTATCCTCGATCACAAATTCAGGTGTTCTGTTCTTATACTTCGAATACTCTATTCTCTTCGGAATTGTAAAAGCCTTTGCCATGACAAAAATGCTGGCGATTGCCATGGGCAGAAATATGAAGACGCAAATAATAATAGCTACTATGAACGAACCCATCTCAGGTTTGCGGACATCATAGTTGGAATAAACCAGACACGGCTTATTATCCCTGTAATAAAGGTATCTCTTACACCCCGGGAACGGAGTGGATGATGTGCGTCTTCTGCTTGATGAGCTGCTTCCGCCTCCGCTGTGTCTTGAACTGCTGTGGCTTGAAGAACTGTGGCTGTGACTTCCGCCGGAATGTGATCCTCCTCCAGATGAATGTGGCATTTTAACCTATCCCCTTCCTCTTTTTATCACAAAATTAATCTGCAATCACTGCAAAGTGAACCCTTATTTAAGTCATTATATCATGACATAATAATCTCCCTTTTAGGGAACAGTCATGATCTTTGTAAATCTGCCGTTATCATAAGAATAGGCTCTTCACGTTTTCCTTGGGATTAGCATAAAGTTGTGAGGCATTGAAATATAACGAACAAGAATAAAGAAGTAGTCATCGTTGCGGTAACCATAACCAATACGCTTGGCTACTTTTATCTTGTTGTTAAGGCCTTCTAGTTTACCG
>NZ_JAZVJO010000444.1:0-2871 GCF_059453735.1 Peribacillus sp.
TAGAACGGGCAGCTTCGGGTGTCTTTCAGCTGGCTTTAATTGTAATTCCGCTGATGGTCGTTATTCAAATAATGAAAGACCTGAAATGGTTGGATTACTTTTCTAGAATGATCGCGCCATTTACTAGATTGCTTGGAATGAAACCCAATGCTTCAATGACGCTTGTCGCCGGGTTGACTATAGGTCTTGCTTATGGCGCCGGTGTGATGATTCAAGCTGCCAAAGAGGATGGAGTCAGTAAGAAGGATATGACTCTTGCTTTTATCTTTTTGGTGTCTTGCCATGCGGTTGTCGAAGATACTTTAATTTTTATTCCTCTTGGAATACCTGTGCTGCCATTATTTCTAATTCGAGCTAGTGTGGCCATCATACTCACCATGATAATCGGCTTCATTTGGAATCGAAACATCAATGAAAAGAGGAAGGAACCCGCATATGAACCATAAGATGACAACCCTGCTATTCGATTTTGATGGAACATTAGTTGATACGAATGAGTTAATCCTTTCTTCATTTACACAAACACTCGATTTTTTCTTTCCAGGTGTCTATCAACGCGAAGAAATCATCACATTTAACGGGCCTCCTTTATATGAGACCTTTTCTAAAATTGATCCAGAACATGCTGACGAAATGATCAGCCATTATCGTGCCCATAATTGGGAAAATCACGACCTGCTCGTGAAGGAGTTCCCGGGTGTATACGAGACGATTAAAACCTTGAGTGAGTCCGGTTATAAACTTGCCATTGTGACGACGAAGAAAAGAGATATTGTGGAAAAGGGACTTGCACTGACTAAACTGGACCAATTCTTCGATGTCGTCGTTACTCTTGACGATGTTGAAAAGGCGAAACCAGATCCAGAACCTGTATACACTGCATTGAAGCTTTTGGGCTCAACACCAGAAGAAGCGATTATGGTGGGGGATAACTATCATGATATTCTGTCTGGCCAACGAGCAGAAACAAAAACAGCAGGTGTTGCGTGGAGTGCAAAGGGCGCTGACTATCTCAACCAATTCAACCCGGATTATATGCTAGAAACGGTAGCAGACTTATTCTCCATTTTAGAGGATAACTGTCTATGAGACGAACCGAAAGATATCCAGTAGAAGGTGCGAATTCATTACAACAAGTGTATAAAACCGTCCCTTTCGTAAAAGTCGCGAAAAATTTTATCGTGATTCAGCTGGCACGCTACACCCCGTTTCTAGGGATGAAAAACTGGCTGTATCGAACCTTCCTGAGGATGAAGGTTGGCGAGCAGACGTCCTTTGCTCTGATGGTCATGCTGGATGTCATGTTTCCAGAAAAAATTTCGGTTGGACGAAATACGATCATTGGATACAATACAACCATCTTGGCACATGAATATTTAATAAAGGAATATCGCTTGGGAGAAGTTATTATTGGCGACGAAGTATTAATAGGTGCCAATACGACAATTCTACCGGGTGTTACCATAGGCAGCGGTGCCATCGTCTCTGCAGGAACTCTTGTACATAAAGATGTTTCAGCGGGATCCTTCGTTGGCGGGAACCCAATGCAGGTTATTTATACAAAGGAAGAAATGACTACGCGGAATTCGGATCTAATCACATGAGTTACTGACTGTCGAGAACCCTTGACAGTCTTTTTGTTTCTTCGAGTAAGAAGCCCGCTCACCTAGAAGAAGGATTTTGCACAGAAAAGCACTTTAAATGCACACCTTTTGGCTGGTTTTGCACAGTATAGCGTTCGAATTGCACACAAAATTGGCCGTTTTGCACAGAAATCCCATAAATCTGCACACATCAGATATTTGAACTGTATAAACCACCCCAGCAGAGAAGTTGCAAAGGCTTGTTTGGCTTAAATATTACTAATGTCCTTTAATGAGCTATATTTTCAATAACCCCGTTCAATCCGAAACGGTATCCACTCAACTCGAAATGGGTTTCCGCACAGAAAAGTACTTCAAGCGCACATAAATTGGCCCATCCCGCACATATTTCCCACAAATCTGCACACATCAGGTAATTGAACTGAAACTCAGCAGCGCAAGCAAAAGGGCGATTTGTCTAACGTAAAAGGCCTGCTCTTTCTTGATAGCAGGCCTTTTCTTTATGTATGGTAGATTCCTTTTAATTGCTCTGTTAACAGACTCATCATCTCATTTAATGAAAAATCTGGCTGGTTGGAAGCTGACTCAAATAAATTCCTTAGTCCCTCAAAAAACTTATCTTGAACGTCCTTATCCATCATTTACTGACTCCTTCGCTGGAAAATAAACAACAGCTTATATTTACCCCGATATAAGCGGATATTAAACCTATCTGAGAGCATTTTTTTTGAAAATAATTCCTCTCAATTCCTTGACGGAAGTATGAACGGGGAGTAGACTGATAGTAACTTCACTTTGGTAACATATTAGCGAACTAAAGCGTTTTGTTTATTACGCATAGAATTGGGTTAATGATTAAAGTAAGTGAACCCTAGATAGAAGAGTAGATTTAGTAAAGGGTGTGTATTTGTGAGTAAATTATTTATGTTTGAAAAACCTCTTGGTATGCGAGATACGCTTCCGCGGCTCTATGAAACGAAAGCGGCTGCCAGAGACAAGATAAGTACAGAAATAAAAAAGTGGGGTTATCAATTTATTGAAACACCTGCATTAGAATATTATGAAACGGTCGGAGAGGCTTCGGCTATTCTTGATCAACAGCTATTTAAACTCCTTGATCAACAGGGACATACACTTGTATTGCGACCAGATATGACGGCACCAATTGCTCGTGCTGCGGCATCAAAAATGTTAAAGGAACAGGTACCGCTTAGACTGGCTTATTCTGCTAACGTTTATCGTGCTCAGCAGAGAGAAGGTGGACGCC
>NZ_JAZVJO010000445.1:0-13120 GCF_059453735.1 Peribacillus sp.
ATATTTAGTATGTTTCTACAATCACTGCAAAATGCCTTTGAACAAAGCTCAATCAGTAAGGTTGCGTATTCTATCGTTTATATGGTGTTAATCATACTAGCTCTCAACAGCTTTCATGTTGCCATTCAATATACGACGGAGACCATTGATAAGATGATTGCCTTTTTGATGGCCATGATTCCCTTGCTGTTAGCACTCGTTGCTTCTTCGGGCGGGATCATTTCAGCAGCTTTTTTCCATCCAGTACTGATTTTTTTGATGAATACGAGCGGTATTCTGATTCAATACGTAGTCCTTCCAATGCTCTTTTTGTCAGCCATCCTTAATATTGTCAGTACACTCACTGAGCAGTATAAAGTAACCCAGCTTGCCCAGATGCTTCGGAATTGGGCCATTGGCCTTCTTGGCGCTTTCATGACTATTTTTTTGGGCGTGATTTCTGTTCAAGGATCAACCTCAGCAGTAGCGGATGGCATTACGATTAGAACGGCTAAGTTTGTAACAGGAAACTTTATACCCGTTATCGGAAGGATGTTTACAGATGCTACGGATACGGTCATTAGTGCCTCGGTCTTATTGAAAAATATGGTGGGGATGGCAGGTGTAGCAGTACTGCTGTTAATCGTCGTTTTTCCAGCACTAAAGATTTTAACCCTCTCTCTCATTTATAAATTGTCAGCGAGCCTATTACAGCCCTTAGGAGGGGGGCCAGTCATCAAATGTCTCGATATCATCAGTAAGAGCATGATCTATATTTTTGCAGCGCTGGCTATTGTCTCAATGATGTTTTTCCTTAGTATTACGATCATTATTGCGGCTGGTAATATCACCTTAATGGTCAGATAGGGGGAGAGCTTTTTTGGAATTTATAACGGGCTGGGTTACGAATATTATCCTTTTTGTCCTTCTAGCAACAGTCATTGATATGCTGCTTCCAAGCTCAGCCATGCAAAAATATGCCAAAATGACAATTGGTTTACTGTTAATCGCCGTTATTCTATCTCCAATTCTTGAATTGTTTAACAAGGACTTTGAAGGATTGCTAACGGTGGTCACTAAGGATTTTCAAAATGGAGAAGGAAATAATCTCGAAAATTTAACAGAAATAAAGAAAAAAGAAATACAAGTAGAGCAAGATGCATATATTTTAAAAAAAATGGCTGTCCTATTGAAGACAGGTGTCGAAGAGGAGTTGATAGATAAGTATCAAATGGAAATAGCAGAGATTGATATTAAAGGAGAGCAAAAGGGGCAGACAAGGACACCGGAGGATCTAGATTTACAAAAAATTACGCTTGTACTTGTTGATGCGAAAGAAAAGGATGAAGTGGTGGAAGCGGTAGCGAAAGTAGAAATAAATACAAAAAGACAAGTTGATCAATCCTCTGAAGCTGAAAGAGTAAAGGGATTTCTTGCAGACCAATGGTCGGTCGATGAGGAAATAATTGAAATAGCCGGGAAAAAGGGGGGCAATGGTGTTGAAAAATGATAAAGGCCCATTCGCATGGATCACCCGCCTTTTAAAGCCAAAAGAAGAGGAAGGCAAGGAAAAGAAACCGCCGATGTATCTGTATGCAGTGGTTGTCCTGCTCCTCGGAACCGGAATAATGATTGCAGGAAACGTTATTAATACCGACCAGCCCCCCTCAACGAATGATACTGCTGCATCTGTTTTTAATCAGAATGAGACGGAGGAAGATGTGGAGGTATTCAGTAAAAAGGGGAATACAGAATTTAAAAACCCACGAGATTATGAGGTGTATTTGCAAAATGAAATGAAGGACGCTCTTGAATCGATTGCTGGGGTCGAGGATGCGAAGGTTGTAGTCTATGTCGAGGCATCAGAAAAAAATATCTATGAGAAAAACAAAACTACGCAAAGACAAGTAACAGATGAAACGGATCAAGAAGGCGGTAAACGCACTGTAGAAGATACCTCCGTGGATGAGCAGCTTGTTATCATCAAGAACAGCGATAAAGAAGGACCAATCATATCTGAAACTAGAAAGCCTAAGGTGAGTGGTGTTTTGGTGGTAGCAAAAGGTGCTGACAACATTCAAATCAAAAAATGGATTATTGAAGCAGTGACACGTGCTTTGGATGTCCCAAGCCATCGGGTTTCTGTTTTACCTAAAAAATAAGGGGGAATTTTACAATGTTATTGAAAAAACAAACGGTGTGGTTATTAACCATGTTAAGTCTAGTTGTCGTATTGTCCGTTTATTATTTGACATCGCCTGAACAGCAAGGAACAAATATGGCTGTGACTGAACAAGAGCAAGAAAAAGAAAAAGAGCAAGCGGTTGAAAAAACGAAAGAAAATGGATCATCAGAAGAAAAAGCCCAAGTTACGATTTCCTCTGGTGATGACGAATTTGCAGCTATGAGAATTGCCATTGATGAAGAACGTTCGAAACAAAGTGAAAAATATGATGCAGAAATGGGTAAAGGAGATATGTCTTCAGAAGATATTAATAAAGCCTATGATGCAATTGAACAAATCAGTGAGGCTAGAATTTCAGAAGAAATCCTCGAAACAACGATTGTCTCTTCATTGGATTTAGAAGCGGCTTTGGTTCGGATTGAAGGCAGTGATGTAAATGTCTTGGTAAAAGCAGATGAATTATCAAAAGAAGCGGCGAATGAAATTGTTCAACTAGTAGACAGTGAAGTAAAAAATGCGCAAAATGTTGTCGTTGAACATCAACCAAAAAAATAATTTTAATTTAAACCGCAGAGGGCTTACTAGGCCTAGCGGTTATTTTTTTTGCTTTCATGTATACTATTATCTGGTTAATGCTTGTTGGAAACCTTTATAGGATGGGCTGGAGTTGAAGAAATGGCCGTCAAATGATTCTCAATTTTCGAAATAAGAGGTAGAATATATAAAGAAAGTAAGTAAGCGCTTTATTTGCATTAGGTTGAATGTTAGGGTGGTCATACCGTATGATAATAGTAGCTGGTCATGATTATTTTTGATAAAGTATTAAATAGAACCAGTGTTAGTAAATATGTATGGCGGATGGCCGTACTGACCAAATGCAGGTAAGCTGCACTTTCTAAACCAACCAATATTAAAAATAGGACAAGGGCTGCCAAGGATGTTGAAAGTACAGGAAATTCGAGAAATTATTAAATTAGTTGACCAATCAAGCATTACTGAATTTGTATATGAACAAGAAGGAACAAAAATTAAAATGAAGAAAACGGGTGCTGATCAGCCTGTGCAAATCATAAAAGAGGTGCCGGCAGCAATAGCGGTTCCAGAACCTGTTAAGGAAGTTAAACCAGCAGGACAGCCGCAAGCAGAACCTGAAGTAAAACAAGAAGCACCAAATACGAATTTACATACAATCACTTCACCGATGGTCGGCACTTTTTATGCTTCTCCATCGCCGGAAGAAGATAACTACGTATCAAGAGGTTCGAAAGTGAAAAAAGATTCAATTGTATGTATTGTTGAGGCAATGAAGTTATTTAATGAAATTGAAGCTGAAGAAAACGGGGAAATCGTTGACATACTTGTTAAGGACGGACAATTAGTAGAATATGGCCAAGCATTGTTTACAGTAAAGGCTGAATGAGGAGTTGTTCTAAATGATTAAGAAAATATTAATTGCTAACCGGGGAGAAATTGCTGTACGGATTATACGCGCCTGTAAAGAATTAGGAATCGAAACGGTAGCCGTTTTTTCAGAAGCTGATAAGGAAGCATTGCATGTTCAGCTTGCTGACGAAGCGTATTGTATTGGTCCGAAATCATCGAAGGACAGTTACTTAAATATTACCAACATCATTAGTACGGCAAAGCTTACAGGCACGGATGCGATTCATCCAGGCTATGGTTTTCTAGCAGAAAATGCGGACTTTGCAGAACTTTGCCGGGAGTGCAGCCTTATTTTCATCGGACCTAGTCCAGAGGCTATCTCGAAAATGGGTACAAAAGATGTGGCTAGAGAAACCATGAAGGATGCGGGCGTCCCAATTGTGCCTGGTTCAAAAGGAATCATTAAAGATTCTGCCGAAGCGCTAGAACTGGCAGAGAAACTTGGGTACCCGGTCATTATTAAAGCTACAGCAGGCGGCGGCGGTAAAGGAATTCGGGTTGCTAGGGATGAACAGGAGCTGGTTAAGGGTATTAACATTACCCAGCAGGAGGCTGCAACAGCTTTTGGTAATCCTGGCGTCTACCTGGAGAAATTTATTGAGGACTTCCGTCATGTTGAAATTCAAGTGATGGCTGATAATCATGGAAATGCGATTCATTTAGGTGAACGGGACTGTACAATTCAACGTCGTCTGCAAAAGCTAGTTGAGGAATCCCCATCACCCGCTCTGGATGGAGAAATCCGCCAAGAAATGGGACAAGCTGCCGTCAAAGCGGCCCTTGCTGTTGATTATTCTGGTGCAGGTACGGTAGAATTTATCTATGATTATAAAAATCGTAAGTTTTACTTCATGGAAATGAACACTCGAATCCAGGTCGAGCATCCTGTAACAGAAATGGTAACAGGTGTAGATTTAATTAAAGAACAGATCCGAGTTGCCTCAAATGAGAAATTATCACTTTCTCAATCAGATGTTCAATTTAACGGCTGGGCAATTGAATGCCGGATCAATGCAGAAAATCCTGAAAAGAATTTTATGCCTTCTGCAGGAAAAATCCAGATGTATCTGCCGCCAGGCGGATATGGAGTAAGGGTTGATTCCGCAGCCTATCCAGGTTATGTGATTCCACCCTATTACGATTCTATGATCGCAAAATTAATTGTACATGCACCGACCCGCGTCGAAGCAATTAACAAAATGAAGCGCGCATTAAGTGAATTTGCTATTGAAGGAATTCACACAACAATTCCTTTCCATAGTAAGCTTCTGCAGCATGAGCAATTCGTGTCAGGTGAATTTAATACAAAATTTCTTGAATTATACGATGTAATGGACTCATAATGTAAGGTAGACGGGAGGTGCTTTTGAATGAGTGAAAATGAAAACCGTATGTTAGAAATGAGCGGTCATTATGACGGCCTTGGAAAAGTGGAAATTGCTCCAGACGTAATCGAAGTAATCGCAGGAATTGCTGCGAGTGAAGTCGAAGGCGTTGCCCATATGCGTGGTAACTTTGCTTCAGGTGTTGTTGAGAAGCTTGGGAAAAAGAATCACGGTAAAGGCGTCAAGGTTGATTTAGGTGAAGATGGCATTAAGGTCGATCTATATTGTGTCATGAAATTTGGTATCTCGATTCCAAAGGTTGCCCAAGAGGTTCAGGATAACATTCGTGAAGCGTTGTTAAATATGACTGCGCTGGAAGCGGAAGAAGTCAATATCCATGTTGTCGGCATCCAGTTCGATAATGGCAAACAAGAACCAGAATTTGAACAAGAAGTGTAACCGTTCTGAATTCTTTCAGACGTTGCATCAAAAATGAAAACCCGGCGTATGCCGGGTTTTTTGTATGGGAAAATGGTGAAATATGTGTTCCGCTGATTAAAGTGAAGCGATATGAGGCATACAAAAGGTAAGGAAACCAAAAGTTATTTCTTACTTTTAGGTTTCTCAAATGATAAATTTCTGATAGAGTATAAAGGATGAGTTAACATTTGAAGGATAGCAAATGGTTCTTTTTTTACAGGTTTTACTAATTGCGTGCAGTAGTATAAGAGTGAAAAAAGGTTAATTCTTAATATTTAACGTATTTCTTGGTTTATTGTTCGTCTTTGCTATCATTTTCATATATAATAGTGGATATAAAAGGAGTTTAACAATGAAAAGAAGAACAGCACGTGAAAAAGCCCTTCAAGCGGTATATCAAATTGAAATCGGAAAAGGAGAAATTCAAGATGCGATAGAAAGCGTATTGGATGGCACCCCGAACGATCAATATTTAGAAAAGCTTGTAAAAGGTACGGAAGAAAATAAAGAACAAATTGATCAAATTATTACGGAAAACCTTGAAAACTGGAAAATGGAACGATTGGCGAATATTGATCGAAATCTGCTTAGGATTGCAGTTTATGAGATGCAGTATTGCGAAGATGTTCCAGTCAGTGTAGCAATGGATGAAGCGATTGAAATCGCAAAAATTTACGGTGATGACCAATCTAGCCGCTTTGTTAATGCAGTCCTATCGAAGGTGAAAGACAAGCTCGTTTAACATTCTACACTCTCCAATCAATTCTTTACCTGTAGGATTGTGAATGAATTAATGATATTGCGGCGCCGAAGGCTCACTGAAATTTGCGTTTCTATAACAACTAATTTTAGGAGTGATCGGCTTATGACAGCTAAGATAATTGATGGAAAAGAAATTGCTCAATCAGTAAGAAATGAGCTGCGTTTAGAAGTGGATCAGCTTAAACAAGATGATATAACCCCAGGTCTCGCGGTTATCTTAGTCGGCGATAATCAGGCTTCAAAAACCTATGTTGCCAATAAGCAAAAAGCCTGCAAGGAAATTGGTATGTATTCCGTCCTAATAGACTATCCCGAAACACTTTCACAGGAAGTGCTGGTTGCTAAGATTAAGGAATTGAATGAAGATGAAGCCATTCATGGTATTCTCGTTCAACTTCCGCTTCCTGCCCACATTGATGAAACAGCCATTATTGAAGCTATTTCACCTGAAAAGGACGTAGACGGTTTTCATCCGATTAATATTGGCCGCATGATGACTGGTCAAGATGCTTTTCTGCCATGTACGCCATACGGTGTGATGGTCATGCTGGAACATATCAATTGTGAGATTGAAGGCAAGCATGTAGTTGTTGTCGGCCGCAGCAATATTGTCGGAAAGCCTGCCGGACAATTGTTCCTTAATAAAAATGCCACCGTCACATATTGTCATTCTCGGACTAAGGACCTGAAAGCAATTACCAATCAGGCAGATATACTAGTCGTTGCAGTAGGAAAACGAGATATGATTACAGCAAGTCATGTGAAGGAAGGGGCAATCGTCATCGATGTCGGCATGAACCGGAATGACCAAGGCAAGCTGTGCGGAGATGTCTCTTTTGACGAAGTAAAAGAAAAAGCTTCTTACATTACACCGGTCCCTAAAGGGGTAGGTCCGATGACCATTACCATGCTTTTGAAAAATACCGTTAAATCGGCAAAGAAAGCGGCTTTTACAGGAGTAAAGTAACCTAAACCATTTGTTGAAACGTCAAAAAGAGCTTATACCTGTAAAAATACAGCGTAAAAATTAGAAGAAGCTGTTCTCTTGTTTTATAATAACTAGAGACAGCTTTTTCTGTCTGTACGCATTTAGAATAAGCAAAATGATCGCAGATAAATCAGGTCCCAGTGTGGAAAAGAAGAGTGCCTCAAGAAGGCAAAGAGCGCCATCAGAGTCTCTCCCTATAACATCTGTAGCAGGGCGAGACGCTTCCGGATTTTTTAAGTAGTCTAGCAGCAGCGTCTTGCTCCCTGTGGAAAAGATGAGTGCCTCGGAAGGCAAAAAGCGCCATCAGAGTCTCTCCCTATAACATCGGTAGCAGAACAGACGCTTCCGCTTTCTGATTTAGTCTAGCAGCAGCGTCTTGCTTCCTGTGGAAAAGAAGAGTGCCTCGGATGGCAAAGAGCGCCATCAGAGTCTCTCCCTATAACATCTGTAGCAGAACAGACGCTTCCGCTTTCTGATTTAGTCTAGCTGCAGCGTCTTGCTCCTTGTGCAAAAGAAGAGTGCCTCAGGAGGCAAAAAGCGCCTCCGGAGTCTCTCCCTATTTGCTTCAGGAGCAGAACAGACGCTTCCGCTTTTTTAATACAAAGGAGTTTTTTTATGGATAGTTTAAAATATTTGAGTGTTTCGGTTTGGACGAAGTATATAAAGCGGAAGTTCGATGCGGATCCTCATTTGCAGCAAGCTTACATAAAAGGGGAAATATCGAACTTTAAGCAGCATTCGAGCGGACATATGTATTTTACGCTTAAGGATGAAAAGGCGAGGCTTCTTGCGGTTATGTTTTCAGCGCATAATGGCAGTTTAAAGTTCATGCCTGAGAATGGAATGAAGGTTCTTGTTCGAGGCGACATCAGCGTGTATGAACAAAGCGGTCAATACCAGCTGTATGTCAAAGCAATGACTCCGGATGGAGTGGGCGATCTATATACGGCTTATGAACAATTGAAAAAGAAGCTTGAGAAAGCTGGCTTGTTTGCACCCCTTCATAAAAAAACACTTCCGCTGTATCCCAAATCAGTTGGGGTCATCACTTCGCCGACAGGGGCAGCATTACGAGATATTCTAACAACTATTAAGCGTAGATATCCGATAGCAAGAGTGATTATTTATCCAGCACTGGTTCAGGGGACCAACGCGGCGCCATCCGTCGTAAAGGCAATTAGCACCGCAAATGCACGTGATGAAGTTGATGTCTTAATCATCGGCCGGGGCGGCGGCTCCATTGAAGAACTTTGGGCTTTTAATGAGGAAATCGTTGCGAATTCAATCTATGATTCAGACATACCCATTATCTCAGCAGTCGGCCATGAGACTGATTTCACGATTGCTGATTTTGTCGCTGATTTACGGGCTCCTACGCCTACTGCAGCAGCCGAACTAGCCGTGCCGCATTTAAATGAAATTATGGAAAGACTATTAAATCGAAAAAATAGACTTTCCAGAGCGATTCAGGAAAATGCTGCTGCACAAAGAACCAGGCTTGCCCGTTTAGAAAAATCCTATGCATTCCGCTATCCGCGCAAAATGTATGAACAGAAACTTGAACAGCTGGATAAAGCGAATGAAAGGCTTCAGAGAGGAAGCAGTAAGTACTTTTTACAGAAGCGCGAAACATTGCAGCGCTCCACTGCGATTCTTCAAAAACAGCATCCTGAACAACAAGTAGTTCTTGCTAAGGAACGGTTACTTGCTCATAAAAAGATGCTTACTCGTTTGATGGAAGCCAGTATGAGACAGCATACACAGCAATTTCTACATCTTAATTCAACCCTCTCTGCCTTAAATCCATTAAATATTATGGACCGGGGTTACGGCTTGATTTTTACGGGAGACGAAGAATTAGTGAAAAGTACAAAGCAGGTATCTACAGGTGATACGATTGCTGTTCAGATAAAAGATGGAACCCTTGAATGTAAAATTGAGAAGATAGAGGAGCGGAAATGATTATGGCAAAGAAAGAAGAAGTAACATTTGAACAAGCAATGGAAGAGCTTGAAAAAATTGTTGAGCAGTTAGAAGAAGGCGATGTCCCATTAGAAGCTGCCATTACAATCTATAAACAAGGGATGGATTTGTCGAAGCTTTGTCATCAAAAATTAAAAACGGTAGAAGATCAATTGACTCAAATTCTTAAGGAAGACGGCGAGCTTGACAGCTTTGCAGTTCAGGAGGAAGAATAATGAGTACTCATACGCTCGCGACCTATTCTGCTGAACATAAGGCCTTAATTGAAGAAAATATGATTCAGTTCATTCAAGACTTACAAGCACCTGAATCGTTGAAAGAAGCGATGGTGTATTCGCTCCAGGCTGGTGGAAAACGGATTAGACCCCTTTTCGTTTTCGCTGTCATTACCGCGTTTAAAAAAGATTCGAAAATAGGCATTCCTGTGAGTGCAGCTATTGAAATGATTCATACTTATTCATTAATTCATGATGATCTGCCTAGCATGGATGACGATGATCTTCGCAGAGGGAAGCCGACCAATCATAAAGTGTTTGGGGAAGCTCATGCGATTCTTGCTGGTGATGGGTTACTGACGTACAGCTTCCAGTTGGTGGCTGAAATGAATCATCCTGACGTGACGAGTGATATGAAATTGAAGTTGATTCGCTTGATTGCACAAGCAGCTGGTGCTGAAGGGATGGTCGGCGGACAAATCGCTGATATGGAAGGCGAAGAGAAACAGCTTAGTTTAAAGGAACTTGAATATGTACACGAACATAAAACGGGAAAACTATTATCTGCAAGTGTTCTGGCTGGAGCAATTCTATCTGAAGCGAATTCAAAACAGCTGGCACTCCTAGAAGTATTTTCTTATCATTTGGGATTAGCTTTCCAAATCCGCGATGACATTTTAGATGTGGAAGGCGATGAATCAGTCATCGGGAAACCGGTTGGAAGTGATGAAGGCAACCAAAAGAGCACCTATCCTGCGCTTCTCACGATGGATGGAGCCAAAGAAAAACTAGCTTACCACATCGTGCAGGCGCTCACAGCTTTGGAACAGACAGGGATTGATACAGAGCTTTTAATTAGTTTAACCAAAATGATTGCTGTTCGAAATCATTAATCGACAAAATTTGTCTAGAAAATGCGATTATGGTATACTCAGGGTAAAAAAATGAGTAAAATAGGGAAAGCAAAGGGTTGCAGTTCTAATGAAAAACTGTTTAACCTTTATGATATAATGAATGCGAAGCCGCCGGAAACTTGTGTGTCTCGGCGGCTATTTTTCGAGTAGTCGAACTTAAGCATGAATACGAGACGAAAGACGAACCATAAAAAATTTTTTTCTAGTAGATATTTGCTGGAAAAATGATAGAAAGTGAGTGATCCTGATTGGATCTTCTAACTATAAAAGACCCTTCATTTCTAAAAAACCTAACGAATGACCAATTAAAAGAATTAAGTGCAGATGTAAGAAAGTTCTTAGTTGAACAGCTTTCGGTCAGCGGCGGACATATTGGTCCAAACCTTGGAGTCGTTGAACTAACAATTGCTCTTCATAAAGAATTTAACAGTCCTGAGGACAAAATTATCTGGGATGTTGGTCATCAATCATATGTTCATAAAATATTGACAGGACGTGCCAGCCAATTTGATACCTTAAAGAAATATAAAGGGCTGTGCGGTTTTCCAAAAATGAATGAAAGTGAACACGATGTCTGGGAAACTGGTCATAGTTCTACATCACTTTCTGCTGCAATGGGTATGGTAGCAGCTCGTGAAATTAAAAAAGAAAAAAATTATGTACTTCCTGTTATTGGTGATGGTGCGTTAACCGGGGGTATGGCACTTGAAGCTTTAAATCATATTGGCTCTGAACAGAAAGATATGATTGTCATTTTGAATGACAATGAAATGTCGATTGCGCCAAATGTCGGTGCACTTCATAGTGTGCTCGGACGATTGAGAACGGCTGGTAAATATCAGTGGGCTAAAGATGAATTAGAAATGTTCTTGAAAAAGATTCCAGCAGTTGGCGGTAAGGTTGCGGCTACAGCAGAACGACTTAAGGATAGTATGAAGTATTTGCTCGTATCCGGAGTTTTCTTTGAAGAACTTGGCTTTACGTATCTTGGACCTATTGATGGTCATAACTACGAGGAACTATTCGAAAACTTACGATATGCAAAAAAAACCAAAGGTCCCGTTCTTTTACATGTAATTACGAAAAAAGGAAAGGGATATTCTCCTGCTGAATTGGATCGTACAGGTAACTGGCACGGAACAGGTCCATATAAAATCGAAACAGGTGCTTTTGTTAAGTCACCCGTTAAGGGTCCAGCATGGAGCTCACTTGTGAGTGACACGGTCCTGAAATTAGCTAGAGACGATGAGCGTATTGTGGCGATTACACCTGCCATGCCTGTTGGATCAAAGCTTGAAAAGTTTGCCAGTGAGTTTCCAGAACGGATGTATGATGTAGGAATTGCCGAGCAGCATGCCGCTACATTTGCAGCAGGCTTGGCTACACAGAAAATGAAGCCGTTTTTAGCTATTTATTCTACCTTCCTGCAGCGAGCCTATGACCAGCTCGTGCATGATATCGCCAGACAGAACCTGAATGTATTTATCGGTGTTGACCGTGCCGGACTAGTTGGAGCGGATGGGGAAACTCATCAGGGTGTATTTGATATCGCCTTCCTGCGTCATCTGCCGAATATGGTTGTTATGATGCCTAAGGATGAAAACGAAGGACAGCATATGGTTAATACAGCGATTAAATATGATGACGGCCCAATTGCTATGCGTTTTCCAAGAGGAAACGGATACGGAGTCCCAATGGATGAGATGCTAAGAGAAATCCCAATCGGCAGCTGGGAAGTGTTACGTGAAGGTACAGATGCAGCTATCTTGACGTTTGGGACAACCATCCCGATGGCATTAGAGGCTGCGGAACGGTTAGCGAAAGATGATATTTCTGTAAAAGTGGTCAATGCACGATTCATTAAACCGCTTGATTCAGACATGCTGATTGAATTACTTCAACAAAAAATGCCAATCCTAACAATTGAAGAGGCGATTCTTCAAGGCGGTTTCGGGAGCGCGGTTCTAGAATTCAGCCATGATCATGGTTTCTCAGGAGCAGTAATTGATAGAATGGGAATTCCAGACCGGTTTATTGAACATGGCAGTGTGGATGAACTATTAGCGGAAATTGGAATGACCGTAGAAGATACAGTTAACAAAATAAATCTGCTTACACCAAAAAAGCAAAAAAGGGCCTGACATAATGAAAGTTAATAAAGAACGTCTTGATGTATTACTGGTTGAAAAAGGATTAGCAGAAACACGAGAAAAGGCTAAGCGAATGATTATGGCTGGGCTTGTCTATGCAAATGAAGAACGTCTCGAGAAACCCGGCGAAAAGGTACCAGTAGATTATGAGCTGACGATAAAAGGAAAAGTAATGCCGTATGTATCAAGAGGCGGATTAAAGCTTGAAAAAGCCTTAAAGGTATTTGATTTGTCTGTAGATGGGAAGATTCTTTTAGATATCGGCTCCTCCACAGGCGGCTTTACCGACTGTGCACTACAAAATGGTGCAGTGATGTCATATGCTTTAGATGTTGGGTACAATCAGCTGGCCTGGAAGCTTCGTCAAGATGAGCGTGTGAAGGTAATGGAAAGAACCAATTTTCGCTATGTAACACCTGTGGATTTAGATGGAGAAATGCCTAATTTCTCAAGTATAGATGTCTCATTTATTTCCTTGAAATTAATCCTGCCAGTCCTAAAAACATTACTTGTTCCCGGCGGAGATGTTGTGGCACTCGTTAAGCCTCAATTTGAAGCGGGTAAGGATCAAGTAGGAAAAAAAGGCATCGTACGTGAACCTAAGATTCACCAAGCTGTTATGAAAAAAATCATAGACTTTTCTTTGCAGGAAGGCTATGACGTTTTAAATGCCTCCTACTCTCCAATTACAGGCGG
>NZ_JAZVJO010000446.1:0-6940 GCF_059453735.1 Peribacillus sp.
GTTAAACCATTTTACTTTACCTTGTTCCATTTGTTATTTCCTCCTAGTGTGCTAACCACACATTCTATTACTATCCTTGCTCTTTGTGATGATGAGGTAAAAAGTTTAGAAAACTTGTTTTTCCTTACATCCGAACAAAAATAATTCTCCTATAGAATAGCAGAAATGGGCACTTTTTGCAATACATTCGCACGAAAAAATAGGAGATTTTTTACATTTATTCACTTTTTTCAGTCTTGGAATTTCTTCCGATTTCCCCAGTACTGATAATAATCTGTTCGAATAAAACCATTGAAAAGTTTCCGTTTCTTAGTAGCTTGTTTCCCAAACAGTAATTCAAAGTCTGGATGAGACGTAATAATGTAAATAGACCAAGTATCTAGATCACGGAAAACACGGCCCATATCTTTGTAAATTTGTTCTACCTCAAATTCTTCACCAATTCGTTCACCATATGGAGGGTTACCAACTATAATCCCAAAATCTTTTTTAGTTGTGAAATCACTTACCTGCATCTGTTTGAATTGAATTAAATCTCCAAGGCCCGCCTCAAAACTGTTATTTTGGGCAATCTCCACCAGATTATGATCGATGTCGTATCCTGAGATGTCCAAGTACTGATCATAGTCAGCAAGATCCTCTGCTTCTAATCGAGCTTGTTCCCAGACCTTCTTATCAAACCATCCCCATGTTTCACTCAAAAAGTCACGATTAAAGCCTGGAGCTATATTTTGACCAATCAGGGCAGCTTCGATTGGAATCGTGCCAGAACCACAGAATGGATCAACGAAGGGCTTATCTGGGTGCCAGCTGGTCAACATAACTAATGCAGCGGCCAGCGTTTCTTTAAGCGGAGCTTCACCTTGACCAGTTCTGTACCCACGACGATGCAGGCCTGTACCGCTTGTATCAAGGGTAATGGTCGCAATATCCTTTAAAATTGATACTTCAATTTTAAATAACGGGCCCGTTTCTTCAAGCCAAGACACCCTTTTATAATGGGTCTGCAAACGGTCAACAATCGCTTTTTTAACGATTGCTTGACAGTCCGGAACACTAAATAAAGTCGATTTAACTGACTTCCCGCTTACAGGAAATTCTGCATCTACCGGCAAAAAGTCTTCCCAGTTTAATGCCTTTGTATTTTCAAATAAATGATCAAAGGTTTTTACTTTAAATTCTCCGACTTTAATCTTTATCCGGTCTGCTGTACGAAGCCATAAATTCGAGCGGGCAATCGCCGTCATATCACCCTTGTACATAATTTTACCGTTTTCTACTTCACATTCGTATCCTAGTGCCCGTACTTCTTTTGCTACTATTGTCTCAAGTCCCATAGCTGAAGTCGCTATAATATCAAATTGTTTCATCGTTACACCAGCTTTCCTTCAAACCATACTCCCAAATTTGCAGTAAGCACATTTTCTGCTGGAGCAGGTTTTAATATCTTACATTTGCCCAAAACCAACTAGTTATGTATGACATCTATTATACCCTTTTATTCGACTGGGTATCTATTTCCCACTTCAAAAAACTACTTATATACAAACAAAAACTCTCCTCGCTAAAGGAGAGCTGTGTTTGAGTTGTTTTGATATGAAAACGTTCTGTAAGCCATGTTTTGTTCCTCAGTACTGCGAACGGTGAATAATCACCTCGTACTTCGGCGGTAATCATCTATCTACAGAGAGCTAAGTCTCTGTCCTTCTCCTCGTTGAATTCCAAGGAAGAAAGCGCCCCTACCTTAATTTGGGTTTCTCGCTCGTGGGGTTTACCTCGTTCCACCCTTTTCATTTCTGAAAAGGCTACGTCACTGTGGCACTTTTATAGGTATTCACACCATATCCGAAGACTTAGGTATTTTCCCTGCCGTCAACAGTTAAAACTGCTGCCCAAGCTTATTTTTTCACCAGGCACGAACACTACCGGCATCTCAGCCAGTGCGAGCATGGACTTTCCTCTACAATATAAAATATTGCAGCAATTACCCAAACGTTTTTCATAACATTAACTAGTATAATGCAGTTCGTGAAAAACATCAATGGTAAATGTTATTCACGTTTAAATAAAGACGTTCTCATTCGTACAGCTTACTTCCAAACACATGCTTTTCCAGATTAGACAACCTTTTTAAAATATCAAAGTTTGTTGTACCCGGTGTTGCTGAAGGAGCTGCCTGGCTGCGGCGTGTTGATTCCTCTGCCATTTTTTTTAATTTGGTATTCTCTTGACGTAAATCTTCAATTTCTTGATAAAATGCTTCATAATCTTTAATAACGAGATCTAAAAATTCATCTACATCTTCGGGCTTGTAACCCCTCATACCTGTTTTGAAATCTTTTTCTAATATGTCTTTCGCAGTCAATTTTATCTTATCAGCTTGCATAAGATTCACCTCAATACTTTCGCCATCGACTTTTTATTATTTTTTCAAATATGCATACATTTGTCAACAATCTTCATTAAATATCCTAAATCATTCAGACCAGTTCTGCTCTTCTCCTGCTTGTTGAAGATCGTCGAAGGAAATTAGAAAGATTGGATAATCCCTGTATTCACCCTGTTTTTTTGCCTCATTTAAGGCGAATTTTGGGCTTCCTTCTCTCTCTTCATCATAAAGCAGAAGCATAGCATCACTTTTTTTAACAAGGTATTCATTTTTCATTTTCAACTGATGCGGACCTTCATAAGGCTTTTTGTAAATGGAATCAACGAAATCGGCTCGTCTGATAACAGATTCGTAATATTCTTTATTATCTTCTTTCCAGGACTCCTCCTGATTTAGGTAGGGAGTAATCACCCCAACCTGTGGTCTGCCGCCGAATTCTTCACGAATCTCATAGGCTGTTTCAGCAGCCCATAGCTCTGTTCCCAACTGGCCGGTGATAATGACCCATTCCAGTCCTTCTTCAACAAAAGGAGTCAGACGCTGCTTAATTGCTTTTTTTATATAAGTGACACCTTCATGGTCATTCTTAAAAATACCATATTCAAACGGTTTATATCCAGTTATATACATCACTTTCAATTGATTCACTCCTATGTATAGGAACAAGGGCATAATAGCCCTTGTATGATAATTATAAGTTAAAAATGATGTGGTCTTGGCGGGCAGCAAGGCTTATGCATAGGCATAGGCGGCGGGCTGCTGCAAATTAAGTCTTGAGTGTAGCATTCGTTAACAACGGATTGGGAATGCGGGAAATAATGTTGATTTTGAATAATATGCTTGTTTACAGTTGTATTATGAGTTGGATGAATATGAGGGACGACTGTTTTACTCACATTCGTATTTACTGTATTTTGAGTCGGTGATACTTGTGCAGGTGCTACGTTGGTAGGACCTTGATTAAATGGTCCCATGCCGTAACCTGGTTGAGATCCATAACTCGGCTGTTGTCCATAACCCATTCCCATTCCCATTCCTTGTGAAGGCATACCATAACCTCCTGTTTGCGCACCCATAACTTGAGACGGTGCTGCATAACCTGCTCCTGCTTGGGTTCCCATTACTTGAGAAGGCGCTTTATAGCCTTTGTTTAAAGACTGAGTTTGCTGTTGATATACATTAATTTTTTCCATAATAGCGAATATCCCCTTCCAGCATATTTTTTATTTTACATTTACAGAATATGACAAGGAGGGCATTCATGTACTAGTCAATAAACCTATCTTTAAAATTAAACACAGATTCTCGTATAGATTGTTGAAATAAAGGAAAGTTAAAACCATTCTAACACTAGAGGGCTTACACAGTTTATCAAGTCTTAATATGGGTTTTCAGCCGATTGTTCTATCTTAATTCATTGTTTTTTTCGAGATGTTCCTTAACTTGCTTTTTCTTCAATCGAATAAGCCTTTTATGAAGGTCCATAACTGAAGATGATGATATATCCATCGAGATGGGCAGCTCAGTAAACGCTTTTTCTACATATTCGCAGGCTTTTGAATAATTCTTGTACTGGTGCTCGAAAAGCTTCGCACATTCTAGTGCCGCTTCCCTACGGTGTTTACTGCTTCCCTTTTCGCTGACCTCCTGCCAAATTTCACAAGCACCATCGAAATCTTTTTCACGTTTTTTTTGAAAAGCAATTGCGTGCATGGCTGCTAAACGGTCTTCTTCTGTTCCTTCTTGGATAACCTGTTCATATGCCGCTATTGACTGCTTCTTTTCACCAAGATATCCTAACCAGCGAGCAACTTCAAGTGATTCTTCGCCATATCCATCAGCTTGAAGAATTTGGCGGGATAAATGAATATACAGGGTAATTAAGGATAAAACATCCAACTCATTATGTTTGAGCACTCCAAAGAGAATCTCCGGATCTTGTCGTTCAACAAAATCAAAGTAAATGATGGGAGCTAAGTACCCAGGAATATCATCTTGACGGGAGAACCCTAGAATTTCGGATTCCACATTTGCTAATTTCACTCTTTCCAGCTTGTTTTTCCACAGCCTTCTCGAAGCATGATACAAATCAAAATGCCCGAATTCGGGTAAAAGCGGTACATGATTCTTAATTAACGTGTGCTGCGTTTTAACTTGCGGCCAATCAAAGGCCTTCCCGTTATAGGTGACAAGCGTTTCATAATTAATTTGCTCTAAAAAACTATGATAAAACGGAACTTCGCTGCCCGGCTGCGGAAGAATATGCTGCCTGACAATCACTTCTTCACCGCTGAAAAAGGCGTAACCCAATAAGAAAATAGACGTACCTGCACCCGCTCCTAGACCTGTTGTTTCTGTATCGAAAAAAAACAGGTCTTCGCTGTTCAAACCTTTGGCTGACAAGGGGTGATCGAGATTGCTGTCATTCCACAATGAAACGATTGTCTGAAAATCTGTAAAGGAATAGTTTCCATGTATTGTATGAATCGGGTACCGGACTTCTCGAATTAAACAATATTGTTCATCGAGATAATAAACCGTCGTATGATGCTCATTCCATTTTTCTATAAAAGGAATATCTGTCGTTTGCGGCAATTGTTTTACTTTTTGTACCGATGGTTTTTCTTCAATATTGAGATGACCCTTCATTCGGTTCAGCTTATTCTTCATCGACAAATCTATCTCACCTCTATATGTTCAAGGCTTGCGTTGACCAAATCTATTAAAACTGATCAAGCACCTCAATACTTCTTCGTTTTGCGCTTATCCCTTCTATTTCCGTGCCAATACACGAAGGACATCCATCCTTACATGGACATTTTCGGATAAGGTTCTTGGCCGCTTCTTTTACTTGATCAAATCGATTATACACATCTTCAGCGAGTCCAATTCCCCCAGGATAATGATCATAAAGAAAAATAGTAGGTTTTTGTGTATGTGCGGCTTTAATCTGTGCAACAACATGAATGTCGTTACGATCACACATAACATGAACGGGCACCACATGCTGCAGTACATTAGAAATACCAAGCAACAGCTGCTCCAAGATTTTTTCTCCTAAAGATGCATCGACTTCTTGTAATTCTAACCAAGCTGCACTCGTATGCAATTCCTCTTCTGGTAAGTAAATCGGGCCAGATCCTATATTTTCAAACGTAGACAACTTAATCTTTTTAAAGATGCTCGGTAAGATGTTAATTGAGACATCACCATAGTGTATAGACGATTTTTCTCTCTTTTTCGTTTTGTCTATCTCTAACACCTTAAGCTGTACAGCAAGATTCGCATCTGTGTAGTATTCTACGTCTACTTGCCTAACGAACGCTTTTTTATGATCCCAGTCAAGCTTTTCAACCTGATACTGTACCCCTTCGTGCAGGTAAATGGCTTCGTCATGTAATAGGGTCATGGCACTGAATCGATCCATTTCTCCTATAATCTTAACATTTGCAGTTTCTGATTGGTCGATAATCACAACGTTTTCCTGTGAAGCAGATCGTAAACTAATATTTCCTGCAGGAAAGGATTGGTTAGCCCAGTAGAATGTTTCTCCGTTTTGATGGATGACTCTTTCTTCAACAAGGTATTCCAGGATGTCTTTAATATCAAGTGGTCCAAATTCTTCATGTTCCTTTAACGGTAGTTCATACGCCGCACACTTTAAATGATCTACTAAAATAATTAGATTCTCCGGGTTAATCCTAGCTGATTCTGGAGAACGATCAAAAAAGTATTCTGGGTTTTGGACAATATATTGGTCAATAGGAGTTGACCCTGCGACCATAAGAATAAGTGCTTCCCCGTGCCGGCGGCCTGCACGGCCAGCTTGCTGCCATGTACTCGCTACACTTCCCGGATAGCCAGTCATTACGCATACCTGAAGCTGTCCAATATCTACCCCTAATTCAAGTGCATTTGTACTGACGACACCTATAATCTCACCTTGCCGTAACCCGCGTTCAATCTCTCTCCGCTGCTTCGGAAGATACCCGCCGCGGTATCCTCTAATTGCTTTTGAACTAATTTGATTTTTAACCAGTTCTTGCAGGTGACTTAAGATAATTTCGACCCTAACCCTGCTTCTGGCAAAAACAATGGTCTGAATTTTATTTTTTAAAAATTCTTTAGCTAAATGATTCACTTCAACCGTTGCACTTTTCCTGATGTTTAATGGTTGATTCACAATCGGAGGATTATAAAAAACAAAGTGCTTTCTTCCACTAGGTGCTCCGTTATCATCAATTAAGCGCATAGGTGCGCCGGTTAACTGCTCCGCTAACTCTTTTGGATTCGCTATCGTTGCCGACGTACATATGAATTGAGGATTACTTCCGTAAAATTTACAAATTCGCCGCAGCCGGCGGATCACGTTGGCTACGTGACTTCCAAAAACTCCGCGATACGTATGGAGTTCATCTATTACGACATATTTAAGATTTTCAAATAGACTTACCCATTTGGTATGATGCGGGAGTATGGCTGAATGCAGCATATCTGGGTTGGTTATCACAATATGCCCCGCCTTTCTCACTACTTGGCGGATAGAAGGAG
>NZ_JAZVJO010000447.1:0-2697 GCF_059453735.1 Peribacillus sp.
AATGACGTTCAATTGAAGGAAAAAGAAGCAGCATCACGATTCTCTGATGCTTATATTGAACGAAGTGATAAAGAAACAGAGGAGTTATTAGCGGAAGAAAGTAATGACTTTCTCAACCAGCCCCTTGATTATTTAAAAACACATAAAAATGAGTTTATCTATTTAGAATCAAAATGGTTTGAGCTAATTAACGTGGAGACCATTTCTTTAGAAGTCGATGATGTTTTCGGAACATATGACGTCATGCTTGGATTAAAACTGCAAAAGAAATTCGGCCCTGTTATTAAATCGTATGTAAATAGTGCACTAAATGGTGAATCTGTGAAATATAATTTACTGTTCAGTGGTGACGAAGGCGTTTGGAATTTCAATTTCCCACTAAACCATGTAGAAGGTTTTCATGAGAATCTATCGATTGGCGAAGCCTTTCAATTAATTTACTCGTTCTTATTCACACTTGCTGAAGCGGTGGAGGAAGGTAAGTAATAGAATTTATCAGGTCCCGTATCGAAATGATAGGGGCCTTTTATTGTCATGAATTTTTATAATTTTCAATTATTTTGAAGGGATATTCCAAATAAAGGAGAATATAGGACTTTAGAATGTCAAGAATAGGAGGGCTTTATAATTAGATAATCATTTTTGTTTCTGTTTATAATGTAAGCGCCTTATAAGTTAGGCTCTTTTCGTTCATTTTTTATCAATTGAAGGAGGATTATACAATGACTGTTGAAACGAAAGTAACCGAATTCGCAAATTATATTAATGGAGAATGGGTGCCTGCTTCCAATGGGGAGACCTTTGACATTGTGAATCCTGCCAATGGTCAGATTGCCGCGAAAGCTGCTAAATCCTCGTTAGTAGAGGTAGAGCAAGCCGTAAAATCTGCACGTGAAACATTTGAATCAGGGGTTTGGTCGAATAAGTCTGTTGCCGAACGTTCACAAGTTTTATTGCGTTTTGCTGCAAAAATACAGGAACATGCCAATGAAATTATCTATTTAGAAGGCATAAGTTCTGGAGGCACGATAAGGAAGCTCGCTGGAGCAGATATCATGCAGCTTGCTATGACACTTAAAGATACAGCTGATTACGCTTTGAAATATGAATATGTGGTACCATTACCAGTTGTCGATTATGTAGGGGCCAGCAGAAGTGAGATTGTTCGAGAGCCGCTGGGTGTTGTTGCAGCTATTACGCCGTGGAATTTTCCGCTGATTTTAGCAATGTGGAAAATCGCTCCTGCTTTAGCAATGGGTAATTCAATTATTGTGAAGCCTGCCACCAATACACCGCTTGGAACATTGAAGTTGGCTGAACTAGCGATAGAAGCGGGTGTGCCGCCTGGTGTGTTCAATGTCATAACAGGACCCGGCGGAGTGGTTGGAGAGGCGTTAGTTACGCATCCGCAAGTAGATAAAGTGGCTTTTACCGGTTCAACTGAGGTCGGAAAGAAAATTATGAGCTTAGCAGCTGGAACAATTAAAAAAGTGACCCTCGAGCTAGGAGGTAAGTCTCCATCAATTGTACTTCCGGATGTGGATTTTGAAACAGCGATTCCTGGTATTTTATTCGGTGTCTTCTTCCATTCTGGTCAGGTATGTGAATCTGGAACGCGGCTTCTCGTTCATGATTCCATTTATGAAGAAGTGGTTGAAAAGCTGGCAGCAGCAAGTTCGAAAATTAAGCTTGGCAATCCGATGGACCCTGCCACGGGTATGGGACCTGTCGTATCTAAGCATCAAATGGAAACCGTTTTATCGTATATTGAATCGGGTCTAGATGAAGGTGCACGATTAGTCTGCGGAGGAAAACGAGCTTCTGGAGAGAATTTGGATGATGGCTATTTTATTGAACCAACGATCTTTGCCGATGTAACGAATGATATGAAAATTGCCCAAGAAGAGATTTTTGGTCCAGTCTTATCCGTCATCAAATACTCTACTGAAGAAGAAGCGATTGCCATTGCCAATGATACTGTCTATGGACTAGCAGCAGGGGTTTGGTCTAAAGACCTTACGAAAGCCAATCAAATTGCGGGCAAGTTGAAAGCGGGTACGGTCTGGATTAATGACTGGCATGCTTTCCGAAATGACGCCCCATTTGGCGGCTATAAGCAAAGTGGTACGGGCCGTGAATTAGGAAAAAGAATGTTTGATGAGTATACGGAAACGAAACATATTCATACATCTCTAGCTAGTGAAATAAGTCAACGTAAAAGTTTCGGTTTGATCTTTTAATAAGAATGAAGAGCAGATACTGAATAAAAAAAGTTGATATAAGTGGAGGAGATCTTATGAAAGTAACATCTTATTATGAATATTACCAACATACAATTATAAAAAGTGGTTCAGGTACTCGTATTTTACTTCCGGATGTTATTAAACAGTTAGGAGGCACACGACCTGTTCTTTATTCAGACAAAGGGTTAACAAATGCCGGTATCACACAAACAATTATTGATTTATTCGAAAGAGTGCCGGGTATTCAACTGGCAGGTGTGTTTGATAATATCGAACAAGATGCAAAATCCAGTTATATTAATGAGGCCATTTCCTTTTATAAAGAAAAAAATGGCGATTGCCTGATTGCATTAGGCGGCGGAAGTGTAATGGATACCGTAAAAGGCGTTAAATGGGCTATCCATCATAAGGTGAGTGATATCAGTCTTGCTGTGATGGGGACGATAGCAGAAGG
>NZ_JAZVJO010000448.1:0-3828 GCF_059453735.1 Peribacillus sp.
TATTATATCCCTTGTCTGATACTTTCCGAAGAAGAAATACAGCCTATCGGCTTATGGGGCAGCGCCACAAGCAGTATTTGAAGGAGCATAAACAATTCCTTTATACCACAATGCTGATTGAGGGAACACTAAACTCTTACCTTGCCGACATTGACAGGCAGGCACAAGAGTATTTACTCTTGCTGATAAAGCAGATTGCAGAGCAGGAAAACGTGACCGAACAACTGAAAGCCGACAATGCTATGTTGTGGGTGCAAAAAATGAATGAAATACAGTCCAGAGTCAGGGAAATCATTTACAGCGAGCTTATTTACACATAGTAAGGATTGGGCAGTAAGCCAGTGTTTGGTTTACCGCCCTTGTCTATTCATAAGCAAAATAGAGCAATACTGTCAATGGCAGTGCTCGCACTGTTCATCAAGACCATTGACGGTATTACGTATTTTGCTATAGATAAAATATATTCATCATATGAAATCATCGGGGCGAAGATACTCTATTGGCATATCTTCGCCCTTAGTCTATTGTATAATAGCAATGTACATTTTAGGGGGTGTTTTCCCAGTGTTTGCAAGGTATTTAACGCTCATTTTACAGTAATAACTGTTTATCTATCCTACATTATCTGTCAACAAATGTGCGTTACAGAACCATAAATTGCTCTGTTAACACAAATCATTTCCAAAGTCAAACATTTTTTGCAGAAAAATCACACAGATACTTTTATTTTTGATGATAGGTGGTATAATATCTGTGCCAAACAAATTGAATAATCAGAAAAAGGTGTAGTTTATCTATAGGGATATTATACCCTTTTTTCGGCATCCTAATTTACGAATTTGGTAAAAGCGCAAATTCCACAAATTAGGGTGCGAAGCTATTTCCATTCTGGTTACGATTTGTTTGGCGACAATCGTGGGTTTGTGTTTTTCGGAGCGTCGACTACGGTTGGCGCTCTTTTTAGTTTTTGAAGAGATAAGTAGAACAAAAAACAAATAAAGGGAGCAATTCTATGGTATCAGCAATTATTGAAGTAAAATCAAACACAGGAAATGAAAAAGTGAAAATGAAAGTATTTAGCGATAAACCACTTTCTGAAACCCAGATTGCATATCTACAGTCGTTAAAACGTGACGAAGCAATGAATATTGGACCACTGCACGGTTGGAAAATTATAGATATAAGTTCGTGGGAATAAATGAAAGGTAGGTAAATTGATATGGCACTAATAAAATGTACTGAATGCGGAAAAGAAATAACAGATAAAGCAGTAGCTTGTCCTCACTGTGGTTGTCCTGTTTCTAAGCAAAACGAAAATAAAACAATCAGAAACGAAATTGCTGACGAGACTATATTTACTAACGGCGAAGATATTTCATCAGATCATGGTGTTACACCTGAACACAATACCACAGGAGAAATGGAGCATATAAATTCAGTAGTTTCTTTGCAACCAAATGCCAAAAAGAAAAAACTTAAAGGTTGGCACAAGGTTTTGATTGGCGTTGCTTCTATTGTTTGCATTGTAGTTATTTTGTTCATGGTTTTTATTCTAATCCCTGCAATTAAAGCTGTAAATGCCTATAATGAAATTTCGCCATACTTATATTATGTAGGTAATTCTCATCCTGATGCAGATGAAGCAATCACTTTAACCGAACAAGAATATAATAATATCGACAATGTTGAGTTGTTGGGAATGAAAGGCGAAGTTACTTTTCAGTTGCGAGACGGTTACATCTCATCGTGTACGTGGACTTCCTTTGACTTCTGTTCTGAAGAAAAGTATAGAGCATTTGCTGATGACTTGTATGTTCTATTTGACTCAGAACCAAAAGTTGAAGATTATAGTTATGGTAACGGAAATACATATCGTTATTATTGGACTGATTCCTATTATGATTTGGATGTCACTATGGCACACGGTTTTTTTGCTTATGACCCAGACGGAAAAATCGAGATTAAGTGGGAAGTTCCTGAAAATTTTATAGAAGAAACCAAAGAAACTGACGAAGAATATACAGAAGCAGATGATTACATTGAAACAAATGATGCTGATGCGGAAATTGGAGTAATAGAAAATATCTATAGTGCTGCTGATATTCCGAACGAACTAATGAATGATGAGTTTAAAAATGTTATTGATTTGTTCTCAAAAGGTTTTTTGCAATCGGGATTAGATATTACTAATGCGACAACATATGATGATGGTGAAACCTATATTTTCTATTTAGATAACCTTGAATTTCTTGGGGATGAATGTGAAGAAGGTAGCAATTTTAGTCCTCGAATTATTTATGACCAAGATGCAATCAACAACGACGGAACTCCTTACAAAATGTTTTTTGCATTTGCAAACCCATTAAAAAGTAATGGCTACGATGAAACTGTTGAAATGGTTGAAGATATAGCAGAAGCACTTGATATATCCGATGTTGGTCTTATAGATAATGATTATTCAAGTTCAAGCAGCTGGGCAACTGGTGAATACGCTACTTTTACTTTCACGAATTTGAACCTAACGCTTACGGTAAGTAACACAGATGGTTCAGTGGAAATAGAGATAGCTCCTATTGATTAGTTGTGAAAATCTCTATGTTTCACTACGAGGAGGGAAAATATGGCATTGATTAAATGTCCTGAATGTGGAAAAGAAATAAGTGATAAAGCAAAGAATTGTATTCATTGCGGATATCCGCTCAATATGCCGAAAAAATCGATTCCTTGCGAAGAAAGTTATGAATTGCACAATGAAGAGCAAAATGAGCAATCGCAAAAAGCTACGATATTACAATCAATTCACTTTCCGAAAAACAAAAAACTGATAGTAGTTCTTGTTGCTTTATTTGTATTGGTCATTGGCATTATTACAATTACATCAAATAGTTTTTCGTCAGAAGAAGAATATGGATTAAAACTGGTAGATAAGTATCAAGATATGCTTAAAAACCCTGATTCGCTTGTGTTAAGAAGTGATGTTGCTGTTATTTCCTATTCTCGTGACGGGAAAACATATAAATATGTTTTCTTTGACGCAAGTGGCGAAAACAGTTATGGCGCATCAGTTACATCAACGGCTTGTTTTGTTAATGGGCAATATTTATGCGACAGTGATGAAATTCCATCTGCATCTGAGTATATGAGTATGAGCGATGACGAAGCAAAAGAATATTTAGGTCTCGAACTTGCTCTTGCACACTGGAAACTATATGGAGAAAATGCTGCTGAAAAAGAAGAGGATGTAGTAGTTTCATACTCCATTGATGCTGTAAAAATCGCTAAAAAACTGAAAATCAAAGCTGATACTGATTAAAATGAGAGACGGGGGTGCGGACAAAAATCTGGACTTCCATAGGGCTCCGCATGTTTTTGAGCATTTTCTAACAACTTTTTGATAGGAGAAACGAAATAAAATACATCATGGTTATACAAACACCGGTCACTCCCAGCTGGACTTCTGCAAAGGGATTATTCTCTCTTGATTTACTGGTTTGTAGGTGTTAGAATGTGGTTGCAAAAGAAACATATAGCAATATCATATTTACAGGATAATCTGTGTAATATGAGTGATAGCATTTTGATAGCAAAATTTCAAATAGGCTATATTTTATAGCTAAAATCATAGTTTGAAACGCATCAAAAACCTGTCAAATCAGCAAAAATCCAACCTGAATTTTCGAAATTCACCGAGTGGGAATAGAATTGGAAATCGATAGAACCATTGAAAACACTGAGTTTTTGAAGTGGTTTTAGGCTGGGCTGATTGATAGAAAATTGATAGCAGATATATAAACGAGACGAAAAGGTCTATCTGAATAAATCATTTCA
>NZ_JAZVJO010000449.1:0-8074 GCF_059453735.1 Peribacillus sp.
CGGCCCCCAGGTCCAGTTGTAATGAATCCCTTTTGCAGCAAGTTTCTGCTGCAAAAGCCATGCGAAATTATCTTTTTTGATTTGATTATCTAACGTTGAAGCTTGATAGTTTTGTAGATGACTAGCATCAATTGATTCTTCCTTAATGGTTTGGTTGACTTCCTGCAGTGAAATGAGATCATAGCCTTCAGTAATAATAGCATCACACAGGATATCTAGTTTTTCTACCTGTTTTTCTTCCAGCCAACTATGTGTATTTAAGGTTAGTAGTTTCACCTTGTTAGGCTCCTAGACGGTCATTAATGTCGGATTTTAAAACATCTGCTTTCGGACCGTAGACAGCTTGTATGCCATTATCTTTTTTAATCAATCCTAATGCGCCTAATTTTTTCCAATCTTGTTCGTTCCCAACTAAAGTGGGATCTTTAACGGTTACACGAAGTCTTGTCATACATGCATCTACATCCGTAATGTTAGCTGGACCACCTAGGATAGAAATGATTCCATCAACTTGTTTGTCAGCAGGAGCTGATTCTGCAGTTTGCGATGATGGTGCATTTTCTTCATCTGTACTGCTTTCATCAATGTAATTACCTAAACGGCCAGGGGTAGCAATCTTGAAACGGCCAATCATGTAAAAGGAAACAAAGTAGGCGATACAGAAGAAGACGACACTACTAATGACAAAGTTAATGATATCCCCAGTTAATCCTGCATTGACTGACATGGGAATACGTGTGAGAAATTCTAGGTTACCAAATGAATGTACACGTAAGTTAATCAAATCTGCCAGTGCAAAGGAAGCTCCTTGAATCACTGCATAAACTACATAGAGTACGGGTGCTGCAAACATGAACATGAATTCAAGTGGTTCAGTTACACCGGTTAAGAAGACGGCAAGTGCTGCTGATAAGAAAATCGTTTTATATTTTTTGCGTTTGTCTGCATCCGTTCTGCGATACATAGCGAAAGCTACACCAAGTAATGTACCGGTTGCACCAATCATTTGTCCAACTTTGAAACGAGCGGGAGTAACTTCATTTAATAATGCAGTATAAGCTGCTGTATCTCCTGCATTCTTCATGTTCACTAAATCACTAACCCATGCCAGCCACAATGGGTCTTGTCCGAAAACTTGTGTGCCAATGTTTGCACCTGTCATAATTTCGTATGTACCACCAAGGGCTGTATAATTTACTGGTATGGTTAACATATGATGTAAGCCGAATGGCAAGAGAAGGCGTTCTAACGTTCCATAAACGAATGGTGCTAAAATAGGTGCGGTATCACCTGAAGTGGCAATCCACTGGCCAAAATTATTAATCCCAGTTTGAACAAATGGCCAAACAACAGCTAATACAATCGATACAATTACTGACCAAAGAATAACGACAAAAGGTACGAATCGTTTACCATTAAAGAATGCAAGTGCATTCGGCAACTTACGGTAGTTATAATATTTATTGTAGACAATGGCACCGACAAATCCGGAAATTATGCCAACGAAAACGCCCATGTTCAATGCTGCTGAACCGAGAATGGATGTGAAGTACCCGTTAACAAGGATTTCTGATCCAAAAAGTGTTTCTGTTGTTGCGCCTTCAGTTGTCAGCATAGTAGCATTGACACCGAAAATGGCACCGGTTGTAACATTAATCAGTATAAAGGCTAAAAGGGCTGCAAATGCTCCACCGGCACGCTCTTTAGCCCACGAACCACCAATTGCAACAGCGAAGAGCAAATGTAGATTTCCAATTACTCCCCAGCCGAGACTCTCCATTACACCGCCTATGGTAGCGACGAAATGAATTTCTCCTCCAAACATGGCAATCATTTTACCGATACTTATCATTAATCCAGCTGCCGGCATGACAGCGATTACGACCATTAGTGCTTTACCGAGTTTTTGCCAGAAATCAAATGAAAATAACTTTTTCATCTTTTGTACATCTCCCTTGATGAATTATCTATGCAAACGATTGCTTTGGTTTGATTATACTCTCGACGGTTTAAAATATGCAAGCGCCTTTTTAAACGAATATTTTGAAAGTAGAGTTGTATATTAATTTAAGCAATAGCAAGGTAATATGCGAATTTTTCTTTTTAAAAATGAAAGTTTTGTTAATGAGATTGACAACGCAATCGTTTGCATTTAAACTTGCACTATAAAAGAAAAGTCAGTATTTTTAACTAGGTATTTACAGTATGAGGAGGAAATAAAAATGGCTATAAACCGCTTATTTGAGGTAGATGAATGGAAGATTCGGACGAATCATTTAGATAAACAAAATAGAAGATTACAAGAAAGCTTAACCAGTATTGGAAACGGATACATGGGAATGCGAGGGAACTTCGAGGAGCAGTATTCTGGAGATCATCATCAGGGCAGTTATTTAGCAGGTGTATGGTATCCGGACAAAACAAGAGTAGGCTGGTGGAAAAATGGCTATCCTGAATATTTTGGTAAAGTCATAAATGCAATGAATTTTATTAAAGTAGATTTGTTCATTGATGGAGAAGTTGTTGACTTATTTACGGATACCATCACGGAATTTACTCTTGAGCTCGATATGAAGCACGGAATTTTGACCAAGAGCTATCTAGTAGAAAAAAATAAAAAGCAAGTTCGTGTAGAAGTGGAGCGTTTTGTTAGTTTGGATCAAAAAGAACTGTGTGTAATCAATATGAAGGTTACTAGTTTGACAGATTCAGTACAATTACGTTTTGTGCCCACATTAGATAGTCAAGTGAAAAATGAAGATGCAAACTACGAAGAAATGTTTTGGCTTCCAGTTGCAGCTTGCTCGAATCAGTTAGTCGTGGAGACCAAACCAAATGATTTTGATATAGAGCAATTCAGAGTTGCTGCAACGATGACCAACCGTGTGACTCATTTAGAGAACACTGGAAGTTTGATCACTCCAATGCAAGTAAACGAGGTTTTTGAAGGGAGTATACGTGCTGGTGAAACAGCGACAATTGAAAAATTGGTCGTTTTAACTACTTCGCGTGACAGTGAAATAGATACAGTCTGTGAACGAAGCAAAGAAATCAGTGAAAAGGTTAGTGAACAAAGTGCTGATGAGCTCCGTGTACAGCATGAATCATTGTGGCTTGAACGTTGGGAAAAAGCTGATGTAGTAATTGGCGGAGATGCTGCAGCGCAACAGGGAATTCGTTTCAACTTATTCCAATTGTTTTCTACTTATTACGGGGAAGACGAACGTTTGAATATTGGACCAAAAGGATTTACCGGGGAAAAATACGGGGGAGCTACTTATTGGGATACTGAGGCCTATGCGGTGCCGTTGTATTTAGCTTTAACTGATCAATCGATAACGAAAAATTTATTAAGCTATCGACACAACCAGCTGTCGGGAGCAGAACATAATGCTCGTCAGCAAGGATTGGAGGGGGCGCTGTTTCCAATGGTGACCTTTACTGGGGTGGAATGCCACAATGAGTGGGAAATCACCTTTGAAGAAATCCACCGTAATGGAGCCATTGCTTACGCAATCTACAATTATACGAATTATACCGGAGACAAAGAGTATCTTATCGATAAAGGATTAGATGTACTCACGGGAATTAGTCGTTTTTGGGCGAGCCGCGTACATTACAATATTCAAAAAGATCAATACATGATGCATGGTGTAACCGGTCCTAATGAGTATGAAAATAACGTTAACAACAATTGGTACACCAATAAAATCGCTATCTGGACATTGAAATATACACTTGCTTCATTAGAATTAGCCCCTGAGAAGAAACGTGTGTTAAATCTGACAGATGAAGAATTACGAAAATGGAAAGAAATTATTGAAAAAATGTATTTCCCATATGATGAAGAGCGAGGTATTTTCATTCAACATGATACGTTCCTCGATAAGGACCTGCGTCCTGTTACAGATTTAGATCCATCAGATTTACCGCTCAACCAAAAATGGTCATGGGACAAAATTTTACGGTCACCGTTTATTAAGCAAGCGGATGTACTCCAAGGGATTTATTTCTTCCAAGATGAATTTACAATAGAAGAAAAAGAACGGAATTTCGATTTCTATGAACCAATGACTGTCCATGAATCCAGTCTATCTCCAAGTATTCATGCCATATTAGCTGCAGAGTTAAATAAGATGGATAAAGCTGTGGAATTGTATGAACGGACAGCACGATTAGATCTGGATAATTACAATAGCGATACGGAGGATGGGCTGCATATCACGTCCATGACTGGCAGCTGGTTAACGATTGTTCAAGGGTTTGCAGGAATGCGGACATCTAATGAGACGTTGGCATTTTCACCTAAATTACCGCAAAATTGGAGCCATTATGGATTCCATATTAATTACCGGGGGCGTTTACTGAAGGTAATGGTTAAGCAGGAAGCGACGATTGAATTAGTTTCAGGAGAACCATTGGAAATGAAGGTATACAATCAATCAATCCTGCTCTCAAGCTCGTATCCTTGCCAAATTACTCATACTGAATCATCGGGTGCATAACAAAATAGGGGGAAAGTGACATGAAAGCAGTATTATTTGATTTGGATGGTGTGATTACGGATACAGCAATTTACCATTACCAAGCGTGGAAAGAAATGGCCTGTAAACTTGGAATTGAAATAGATGAAGAGTTTAATGAACAACTAAAAGGTGTAAGCAGAATGGATTCACTGCAGCTGATTTTAGAAAAGGGCGGACTTGGGAACCGGTATTCGGAAAGTGAAAAAGAAAAGATGGCCAATGATAAAAATATCGTCTATAAACAAATGATTGAAAAAGTATCTCCAAGTGATCTTCTGCCGGGGATTACAGTGTTATTAAAGGATCTAAAGGCTAAGGGGATTTTAATTGGATTAGCATCTGCAAGCCAAAATGGTCCTGTTATTTTGGATCGGCTAGAAGTTACCCATTATTTTAATACGATTGTCAATCCGGCCGAATTACGTGCAGGAAAACCAGACCCTGAAATTTTTGTGAAAGGTGCACAGCAGTTGGGCGTAAATCCCAAAGATTGTGTTGGAGTAGAAGATGCGGCAGCGGGTGTTCAAGCGATCAATGGTGCAGGGATGGTCTCAGTCGCCATTGGCAATCAAACGACATTAGCAGCAGCAAACAGTGTCGTTCCCAGCACAGAAGATGTAACTGCAGATTTGTTAAAAAAAGTCTGGTCTGTATCCGTAAACTGTAATGAAGTATTCTAATACAGTTTACGGATACAAAGATGGAAAAGAAGTTATTGAATATCGATTAGTAAATAACCAGGGAAATGTATTTCGCTGCCTGAACTATGGGGCAGTGGTCACAGCTATAGAAATCCCGGATAGATCAGGACAGGTAGAAAATGTTGTTTTAGGATTTGATAATCTAAAAGACTACATCAAGGACTCCCCCTATTTTGGGGCAATCGTTGGCCGTGTTGCAGGTCGAATAAAACACGGCCGGTGGGGGGAACTCCAACTGACCAAGAATGAAGGACAGAACCATATACACGGTGGGAACCAGAACTTTAGTCAAGTAGTCTGGGATAGCGAAATGATTACAGGGGCGGATTATACCGGAGTCCTATTTACACATACAAGCCCCGCTGACGACAATGGGTACCCAGGTAATCTTAAGGTTCAAGTGACGTATTATTGGACAAATAATAATTGCTGGAAGATGAAGATTAAAGCCGTTACAGATGAAACAACTTTGTTCAACCCCACCAATCATACGTATTTTAACTTGAATGGAAATGTGAATCGGACAATTTTAGATCACACACTACAGGTTTCAAGCGATACATTTGTAGAAACGGATAGGGAAAAATGCCCGACTGGAAGACTGCTTTCTGTTGAAGGAACACCGTTTGATTTCAGAAAACCAGTCCGAATAGGTCATGCCATTCATAAGTAACCTTCAGGGTATGACACCCCATTTAAGTTAATGTCAGGTTTCATTCAGTTGTTCGATGACAGCAGTGGAAGAAAACTAACCATTCAAACCGACCGAGAAGCGGTAGCCGTGTTTTCAACCACAGGCATGAATGAAGACTATTTGGTGGCAGGTGAAAAGATGAGCAGCCACCGTGGGATTGCATTAGAAACACAGGAGTTGCCGGATGCAGTGCATCACCCACAATTTCAATCGATTGTTATTCATCCAGGTCAAACGTATACCTGTCAGACGGAATACCATTTTTCTGTTGAGGATTCCTTGTCATAACTTTGAATTTAACCTATGATGAATAAATGAAAAAAACAAGTGGAGGAGAGGTTTGAATGGCTGTGACGATTAAGGATGTAGCAAAGAAGGCTGGAGTAGCGACATCAACCGTATCGCGAACCATTCAGGACCATGCTAGTATTAGTGAGAAAACGAAGAAAAAAGTGCGATTGATCATGGAAGAATTAGGTTATCGACCTAATTTAACTGCCCGGGGGTTAGTCAAACAAAACAGTCGAACAATCGGGGTAATCTTACCTGTATCAAATGGTGAGGTTTTTCAAAATCCCTTTTTTCTTGAAATGATCCGCGGTATCAGTAAAGCCTGTAATGAGAAAAAATATATGGTAGCATTAGCTTCCGGAACAACTGAAGATGAGCTGCTTTCGAGCATCGAGACAATGGCCAAGGGCGGCCGAGCAGATGGCTTTATTGTGCTTTATTCCAAAAAAGATGATGCTATTATAGAGTATCTTCATGCAGAGAAACTGCATTATGCCATGATTGGGAAACCGTATAAGTATGAAAATGATATGCTTTTTGTGGATAACGATAATCAGTTGGCGGGAAAAGATGCGGCCAATTATCTTATTCACTTAAATCATACAAGGATCGCTTATATTGGCGGCGACTATAACCAAATGGTGACCACGGAGCGTTTAATTGGTTACCGTCAGGCAATAACGGAGGCACAGCTGGAAGTCAATACAGACTATATATTAAGTGATAGTATTGATGAAAAAGAGTATCGTCAAATGGTCACAGCCTTATTTTTGGCAGAAAACCGGCCGACTGCTATCGTAGCGAGTGATGATCTCGTTGCGATGAGTGTTTGTTATTTATTAAAAACAATTGGTCTAACCGTTCCAGATGATGTCTCCATTATCAGTTTCAATAATTCAATTTTTGCTGAGAAAATGCAGCCTGCATTAACATCGATTGATGTTCATATCGATTATTTAAGCAGTCAAGTTGTAATCAAGCTGATTGAGTTGATTGAGGAAACCTTAACACTGGCTATGAAGTTAATTTTACCGCATAAAATAGTTGAACGTGATTCTTGTAGACCATTATAAAGAAAACCTGTCGAGCTTCAGCTTGACAGGTTTTTTGTACTTTTTTAAGCTCATAGCTTCATCATAAACCCGGTCCTTAGTAGTGTTTTCTTGGTACAGATAGAATTGTAGAGAAAAGTAACTTTTTCTCTACAATTTTTCATGTGAAGAGGTTGGATAGATACTTCACTCTTGTTTCTCCAAGAAATGTTGAACACGCTTAACATAAGGGGTTTTATCATATGATAAATAGACCTGACTTGATAGTTTGATTGGATCACCGAAGAAAAACCTTTCATACAGTGTTTCACGCGTACCAAATGAACTCATCGTTAAATCCCAGGCTAATCGAAAAACCTTAATGCGGTCCTCCGCATTTTTTGACTTGGCTTGTAAATAATGATTCAAATCCGTTCTTAAATTCTGAAAAGTATTTTCTGTCGGAATCGCCATTAGTCCACTTGCACCTAATAAATGAATGATTTCAGTAAACCTTGGATAAATTTTTGGAAACAAACTAATCGCAATTTGAAGAGATGTCTGATCTGGCCGCATAAATCCTAATTCATCCAATTCCGCTTCCATTTCAGATTTAAGAAGCAAGGCTTTCATTGTCTCTAAGGCAATAATAATTTCGGAAGCTTTCTCTTGCACGTGTTGATATTCAATAATATTGATTGTTTCAATAATGGATTGTACAACACCTAACACAAATTCTAGTTTTATAATTCGTCTACAAACAACTTGGTGAATGGTAAAAGCTGAAAAGGAGTTAATATTCATAAAAATATTAGATACTTCTCTGTTATT
>NZ_JAZVJO010000450.1:0-7376 GCF_059453735.1 Peribacillus sp.
ACAAATAGGATGTTTCAGTCACATCAAAACTCACTCGTGTAACTTGTTCTTACCTTACAAATAAAATTCCTACACCTATTCCCATAAAAAAACTATAGCGCTCTTTCTAAGTATTTTTTCTATTTTAATAACCCCTTATGACATTCATATACTAACTATTCAAGTAGAATTGGAAAAACACCTTTTTAACCTATCCTACCAAGTAAACATTAATTACTAGATAATTAACATAATTCAACTTATCAGTATACGAATGGTAGGTGGTTTTTCAAAGAATAAAAGAGAATAACAAGAGTTAAAAGAAATGATGAATCAAATAAAGCTTAATCATGAAGTACTTCGTAAAGAACAAGGAGAAGAATAATATAAACAATTAACAAGCGATGAAGTTCTGGGAAGAATGATTTTTTACTTTTTCTTATTTTTAACTCGCTCTCTGGATTCGTTAAGTCCTTCTATAATGGTGTTGCCTATCCGGTGAAACAAACTTAAATACATAGCATCAATGATATTTAACTGAGCAATTCGTGAAGCGATGCTCCCTACCCTGTTTTCTTCTTCAACATTTGGGATACATAGCCTGATGTCTGCAAGTTTATAAAGCGTACTTTTAGTCAAAACGGTAAGTGCGATTACGGTGATGCCTATCTCCTTAGCAAATTTGGCCAGTTCATTAACTTCCATTGTTTTCCCCGAAGTACTAATCACTAAAAAAACATCTCCCGGCTTCATCATAGATAACACAGAAACCATGTAATGAAAATCAGCAGAGGCTATGGCATGGTAGCCTAGTTTAATCAATTTATACTGCGCATCCATCACAGGCGGATACGAGCCGCCAACTCCATATAACGCAAATTTATCTGCATGCAAAAAGGCTTCAATTGCCCGTTCAAAATCCTTTTTATCCAATGTATTCACGGAGAGCTCAAGCGCAGACTTATTTAAATACGTAACTTTTTGAAAAAGACTGTGTGGGGTATCCTTAGACTGCAGCAAAGAAAAGTCATTAATGGTATGTTCTGATTCGGAGTTTTCTTTTGCCAGCACTACCTTTAATAGTTTAAAACTTCCTACACCGATTGTTTTACAAAATCGAACAATACTAGCTTCACTGGCTCCTGCTTGTTTTGCCAGCTCTTTCGTGGTCATTGTTGGAATAAAATCAGGGTGGTCTAGGATGTACGATGCTACCTTTTGCTCAACTCCTGTAAAACGATCATAATCATTTTTAATTTTTGAAAGTATTCGTAAATCATTCATATTAAATCTCCATTCTTGTTCAAATCATCCTGAATGATATAGGATAAATTCCCTTCTTATTATTTACCATTTAGTTCTAATTAATTCATATTTTTCATGTATACTAGAGAAATAGTTAGATTCCAAATTTTGCACATATGATAGGAGATTACCACTATGTATACAAAAAAACTTATGTTATTTTTAATTTTCCCTCTTTTAATTACCTTCTTCGGTTTAAGCTATTCTGCTGAAGCATCGGGACAAGAGAACATCCATTTCACTCTTACAAGCCCGAAAGAGAATCAAATTATTACACAGGATGATGATACCCTAAACCTTGATATACTAGGTATTAAATCTACTTTTCAAATAAAACATGTAACAGCAACTATTGATAAACAAACGACTCCTTTGCAGTTTTCTAACGGAAATTACTCAGCAAAAATTCCACTTAGTACCTTAACAGAAGGCGTAAAAAAAGTTAAGATTACCGCTACGGACGTTTATGGAAATTCCAAAAGCATCTCAACAAATTTTCAGTATATCAAACAGCCCATTCACGTTACATCACCCATCAGTACCGATTTTTATAATAAAACAGACATTACGATAAAAGCCACTGCAAAGGACTTTGCTGGACCAAAGGCTAAATTCTTTGTAACGGTTGATGGAAAGACAATCGCAGCTGGCACAAAAACTTCGATTAATCAAATCGTTGATTTAAGTAAATATAACGGGAAGGCAATTACCCTTAAATTTACGATTAAAAATACTTCTACGGGCCTCCGCTATACAGAGTCCCACAAAATATATGTAGATGATAGTCCGCTCCTTACAAAGATAGAAAAAATAGACGGTCAAATTCTTGAGTTTAAATATGGTAAACTTCTTTATAAAAATACCAAAAATGAAATATGGATGAAGGATATTCAGTCAAAAGCTAATCATTTAGTTTATAAAAATACGACTGACGACTATTCTTATGGATATTTAACAAAGACATCTTTAATCTTTTTGACCAAGTCAGAGACTGCAGGAAAGCAAAATCTTTATCAATTCAACGATGGTATCGTAAAGCAACTCGGAAGCACAATGAATCATCAAACTGTTTCTGCTGCCGGTAATTATTTAATCTGGAATGGCAGCCTCATGGAGAAAGCAGCCTCAGAAGAAAATCATGTATATTTTATGCAGTTGGAAACCGGTAATACAGTATCGATTGCTGATACAGATAATCCTTATAGCGTTTATGTGAATGAAGCTGGAGAAGGCTACTATCACACTTCAGCTGGGACCTATAGATATAGCCATGGACTTTCAAGTAAAATTTCCGAAATTGGTTCAATTTTAGCAGCGGAGGGAGATTTGTTTTTATATGAAACCTCCAACCCGGAGTTTAGTGAAGTCTTTGTTAAATGGCAAGGTGGCAGTGATCAAAAATTAAATACATTCAGTGATTATTACGACGAACTCATCCCAGAATACAGCCGCCCAACCTCCATTTTAAAAAATGGGTTCATTGCTTTTGAGAAATATCAAAACAAGCAATTTGACATTTATTTATGGAACAATGGGGAAGAAACAAAAATCTCGTCTTTTAATTCTTCAACACGTTTAGCCTCATTATCTGAGGATGGCATGATTATGACGAAGAATAATTACTTACTTAAAAGCCAAAATAATTATGGAACAAAACCTATTAAGCTGTTTAACATACCTATGAATACCTACTGGGAAGGTAAGCAAGCTTATGGTATTTTTGCTGGAAACTTAGTTTCCATTACAACCGATCATACGCCAGTTACCGCTTTAAAAACCCAAGCAAAGGTTTCACTCAGTGAGAACAAAACATACCAGCTTAAAGCTGTAGTTACACCTGCCAACGCTACCTTTACTAAAGTAATTTGGTCCTCCAGCAACGCTAACGTGGTCACTGTTGACTCTAAAGGGAAAGTTAAAGGGAAAGGTAAAGGAAAGGCAACGATTACAGCCAGGTCCGTTGATGGCTCTATTACAGCCTCTACTGCGATCACTGTAGTAGATGTCACGCCTCCCGCAGCACCAACTATTAATAACGTAACCAGTAAATCGAAAAAGATCACAGGAAAAGCTGAGGCTGGTTCAACTGTAAAAATATATATCAAAGGAAAATATATTGGCAGCACCAAAGCTTCTGCCAATAAGAACTTTAGCTTTAAAATTAAACCACAAAAGGCAGGGAGCATGATTAAAGCAATCGCTGTCGACAGCTCTAAAAATAAAAGCAAAGCAAAAAGTATAAAAGTAAAAAAATAAGGTCTAAGGCAGACAAACACGCGAAAAACCATCCTATCAGCTAGGATGGTTTTTCATGTTTTTGTCCATTATATAAATAAACGCAAATACCTCGGCAACCGCCTGATAGAGTTCTTCAGGAATGGCTGCATTAATCTCAAGCTTCCCAAGCAGCTCGGTCAATGATGGATCTTCTTGGATGGGGATATTTAGTTCCTTAGCTTTTTCAAGGATATTTTCCGCTGTCTTTCCCTTTCCTTTAGCGATGACTCTTGGTGCTGACAACGTTTCTGAATCATAGGTAAGGGCAATCGCTTCTTTTCGTTTTTCTGTCATATCTTTATATCCATTCTGCTGTAGACTTCATTTTTTGTGGCAGGAACAGCCGCAGCGGGTTCTCTCTTTTTCTCTTCTTCAAAAACCACTCCTGAGAGTTTATATTCTTGCTGTTCTAATTTACCGCGGAGCAATGTCACAAAAGGATGAGCGGCCTGCCCAAGCACTTTTGCAAACTGATTAAATACAGATACCTTAACAACCCGATTCTGAATTTGCATATCCACAACTGTCTCCTTAAGCTGAGCCAAATCAAGATAAAACAAAATCCGGCAGTAATTGGGGTCTATATGACCATCCTTCGTCCGTCTTCCACTCCATTCTACTGTCAAATCACTTTGATGATCAGGCAGCGGAATCTGCATGAAAATCTGTTGAATAGGTCCTGCATCATGACTCATTAACTGCTGTGCTGTAACTCGATTAAGTACTTGGTCTGCCAGTTCGTTAATTCCAGCACCTAGATTCTCATTTTTAAGCTGCATTAATAATGGCTTTAAGCCTGTTAACTCTATCTCTGCCAGATTTTCTTGACTGCTTATTGCATGTTCCATATTCAGTCCAAGTAATCTAATGATTTCTTTTAAAAAAGGAGCAGCTGCAGCCCCTTTGGAAAGATCTGCATACTTAAAATCATTTTCAAGAATATGCTGTACAGCCCTATTTACGTTTTCAGGCAAGTTTCTCGTAACTTGAGATTCTTTATTGTTTAGAAGAGCAGCCAGCTTGGCCTTGGCATCGTCAACCCTATTATCCGTTGTAAGCAGGTTAAGGATGGTTTCACTCTGTTGAGACGCTGACAATGCAGAGTGCAGTAAATTCCCTGCGAGAACAGCAGGCCTTCGCAGAGGGACAGGCTCCGCATCTTGAGGAATACTCAAACCAGATAACGTATAGATGGCCTGTAGCAGCTTTTCTGCATTATGACGATGTCCGCTTTGCAGACTTTGAATATAGGCTGTTAACAGCTTCTGCCCTTCTTTTAAAATGGGACTTTCCCCTGCATCTCCCTTAGGCATGTTTACCAGGAACTTTTCAAGAACCGCATTCGTGTTTTCCTCTTCTGAGAAGAAGCCAGACAGCTGAAGGAGAGTAAATGCCCCTGCTTTCAATTCCGCTGATGCCTCCGGATTACTCCATAGTGCTGCGGCCTTCTGCAGTCCGTCAACAGAAACTTTTTCATGCAAAGGTACCCCTATTTCATTTAAAAGGGTTGTCAGTTGATTGGTTACGTTAGTCGGAGGTGTAAACTTAAGTTCTTGCCGAAGTCTTGTCAGCAGCCCATAAAGAGACTCAGAGCTTCCTTGACTTTGTAAGGCTATAAATACTTCATCTACAAAGGGAAGATTATTCACCATCATGGTTTTCACAACTTGAAGGGCTTGGTTTTGATCTCCAGACGTTTTCAACCAATCTGCCGCAACCTGAAATGTATTTTTAAGAATTGGCAGTTCGTTTTTGATTAAGTACTTTGCCAAGGAAACTGCCTCATGGGTAACCGGCATAGATAAATGTGAGAGAATTTGTTCAGCAGTTACTTTTGCTCCACCATTTACTGTTGGATTTAATACCTTAAATTTTATTTGTTCGTCTCCCGGCTGGACCTGCAGCCAATATTGTTCACCTGCTCTAAGAGGGACATCAAGTGCCGCAATCATTTTCTGCGAACCAATTTGAACTTCTGCCTTTTGATTTGGAAATAGCTTAATGATCTTTCCGATGACCAGCTGCCCGCTTTTAAAATCTCGAGCTAACGATTTGTTCGTTTGATTGATATGCGAAGTTATCGGGGTCGTATGCACTGACTTTACCTCCCTCATGTACGGCGTTCGAGGCGCTCCTTTACTGGAGCAAAACTGCGTCGATGCCAAGGTGTCACACCATATTGATCAAGACCGGATAAATGAACCGCTGTTCCATACCCCATATTTTTTTCAAAACCATAGTTTGGATATTCAGCACTATATTCTTTCATCATTCGGTCACGCGTAACTTTAGCAACGATTGATGCAGCAGCAATGGAAATACTTCTTGAATCACCCTTGATGAGTGACTTCTGCGGCATAGGAACCGGCAATTCCATTGCATCAATGAGTAAATAATCAGGTATCCGATTTAAATCAGTGATGGCTGCAAGCATCGCTTTCTTGGAAGCTTGGTAGATGTTTATTTCGTCGATTTCTTCACTATGTATCAAGCCAGTACCAACGGCGACTGCTTGCTCCATGATGATCGAATAAAAAGCTTCCCTCTTTGATTCAGAAACTTTTTTTGAATCATCTAAACCAGGAAGATAAAACCCAGGAGGCAGAATGACAGCTGAAGCCACTACAGGTCCTGCCAGCGGCCCTCTGCCTACTTCGTCAATACCAGCAATCTCCATAAACCCTTCGTTTTGAAGCTGTTGTTCAAACATGGACATTTCCTCAAAACGTTCTCTAATGGCAAGTTGCTTTTGATAATTGGTTGTCCACCTTTTCAAAAGGTCGGCCACGCCTTTTCTACCGTCATCCGCGCATTCCCTTATAAAAGGATGATGAGGTTCGTTTATTTCATTTAACCGTGATGCAATATCTTTGATGCTATTTGTAGTTTTCATTTTTATTCACCTGTCCTATTAGTATCGGCTAAAACAAGCCGCTTTTCAGGAAATTTCTAAAAAAATACGGATTCCAAGGAGTCTTAAAAGACTCTTTGATATCCGTATCTCCTTACTCTTCTGGTTTTTGCAAATCGGCTGGAACTTCAAAGGTTAACGGTCCCATTTTCTCGTTACGGATTTCTCGGACAACTAATTCTGCTGTCTTATCATAATCAATCAATCCTTGAGAAGCCAAGCATCCTCTGAAGGTACCAATCACATCAAAGATTTCTGCTGTCTCTTGAGGAATTTCCGTAAGATTATATCGATCCTTTAGGCGTTCTGGGTATTCTTTTTCAAGAAAACGAATCCCATAAAGAGCAATATCATGAAGATTCAGCAGCGTGTCCTTAATAGCACCCGTAAGCGCTAATTTCAGTCCTACTTCTTGATCCTCAAACTTCGGCCATAAAATCCCAGGTGTATCCAGCAGCTCCAGCTCTTTACCAAACTTAATCCATTGCTGTGCTTTTGTAACACCAGGCGTATTTCCGGTGCGCGCAATATTTTTCTTTGCCAATCGATTAATCAACGTCGATTTTCCTGCGTTAGGAATTCCAACAATCATCGCTCTGATTGCTCTTGGTTTTATGCCTCTCGACTTCATTCGGTCGTATTTATCTTTTAGAAGTTCTTTGGAAACTGCCGTAATTTGCGCAAGACCATGCCCATCTTGAGAATTGATCGCTAATGCAGTCTGCCCTTGTGACTTATAATACGCAAGCCACTTGTTTGTTTTAATTGGATCAGCCATGTCCGCTTTGTTTAATAAAATAATACTAGGCTTATGCTGGATGATTTCATCAATCATTGGATTCCTTGAAGCGGCAGGAATACGAGCATCTACCAGTTCATAGATGATATCAACTAGCTTTAATTT
>NZ_JAZVJO010000451.1:0-12963 GCF_059453735.1 Peribacillus sp.
GTGAAGACCAGACGGGATTAATGGCTGAAATAGTCGAAAAATAGATAAAATACCCCCCATGGAAATCTAGAAGTCAGCATATTTTCTTAATGGAGGTCTTCTTAAGATGTAAGTGTTAAAAGAATAGCGACCCATTTTCAAAAACCCGCTTGTGCTCCCTAGGGTATTTTAGTGCTGAAAATCGTACCGGCCGGAATAGCCGAAAAACAGATAAAATAGCCCCCATAAAAAATCTAAAAGTCAGCTTGTTTCTTAAAAATTGGAGATCTATCAAGAATAGAATATAAAAAATAGGGGCACATTTTCAAACCATCTTTTCTTGTGCAATAGAGGCAAATCGATTTCACGAAGAATGTCAATTAAAAAGAAAATAACTGAATAGATGATATGTTCTTTATGTTCTGTTGAGATAATATGTTAAAATGGTCTAAACTCGGAATTATGACTTGGGAGGAATAGGCGTTGGAGAGTAATAACGATACTTCTACTAAGGAAACAATTTTTCAAGCTTTTAGCGAATGGCTGATAAGCGAAGGAAAATCAGAAAATACCATAAAGACGTATATTGGTGTGTTGTCACAATTTGAAGGTTGGTGTCCTGGGGAATTCAAGGAAGCAGGTCCTGTGGATATCCAAAATTACTTAGATTATCTAGAGGAATCTCAAAAAAGTGCCGGAACGATTGAGAAGCATTATATGGCTATTAATGTGTTTTATAAGTTTCTTGGTCAGCCTCAAGTCATGCTCCATATAGATCGAAAGCTGAAAGAACAAAAGCAAGAGGTTCCTGAATCTCTTAGTCTACAAGAGCAGGAAAGGCTTGTAAAGGACTTAGAGACGGAGGGGAATCTACGAAACATAGCTATGGTGTTCGTTATGCTTCATACGGGTGTAAGGGTATCTGAGCTATGCGATTTGAATTGTAGTGACGTATTAATTGAGAAAGATAAAAAGTATATTGTGGTGAGAAATGCTAAAGGTGAGGTAGATCGGTCTGTGCCACTCTCTAATGAAGCTGTACAACGCTTGCAAGTATACCTGAGTTCAATTAAGGAGAAGGAACAGAAAACCCCCTTGTTCATTTCCAGCTATGGTCAGCGTATGACACCAAGGTCTGTACAGTATATGCTGAAGAAATTTGATGTTCATCCACATAAACTCCGTCATACGTTCTGTCAGCAGCTTATTAATAAAGGGATTGATTTGCCGATTGTTTCTAAGTTGGCTGGACATAAAGATTTGAATATGACAAAGCGGTATACCATAGATAAGAAAATGGATTTAGATGATGCGATTGATCAGACCTTTTCAAAATTTTGAGTATTTGAACAGGAGGATAAAATGATATCCTCCTTTGGTGTATATGTTTATATGAAAAAAACAGAATATTCTTTATTAATGCAGGGAAGAAAGTGAGCTCCTTAGGAAAACTGATTTTGAACCCTTTCTGGACTATCCTATTAATCCTACTGAACAGATTGTTCAGGCATTAGATGGAGCAGTCATAGGTGAATATATGGTTTACGGTAAGCTATTACCCGTTGAATTTCATCTTTCAGGTGATAGGATCACTGAGTATATTCAAGATGTACTGCCAGATGCTGTTATATCCTTAGGCTTGGCTGTTGGTCGTAGTCAGATTACGCTTGAACGATTTGGTATTAATTGTGCCGATGGCGAAAAAGATAATACAGCATATAAACCACTAGGAAAGCGCATAGTCGCCGATGGTGCTGATGGAATGTTTACTAGTCTTCCGTTAAAACAAATGCTGGAGGGACTCATACGGGCTGGTTATCCAGCATCCATTTCAAATAGTGCTGGTACTTATGTGTGTAATCAAGTCATGTATCGAGTTCTGCTATCCAAGCAGGTTTTATTCATGTGCCGGCAAACCATTCACTTGCGCTGCATATGGGGAAGTTTCCTAGCTGGTCACAGCGGGATTTGCAAGAAGCTGTTCAGGTGGTTATTAATCATTTAAATTAAGAGAAATTAAAATAGGACGGTTAGGTGGCCATTTTTCTTTTCCACCTTTTTTGTCGTATAAAAAAAAAGGAAAATGGTTTTGGAATCTTTAAGATGAGGGAAGTTAAGAGGAGAAGTAAATTTTTAGGAGGTGTTGATTGTGAAATGGAAAAAGGCCATGTTAATTTATAATCAGGCTGCAGGAAAAGGAAATATCCAAACTATGCTTGAGCAATGTCTGCCTATTCTATCTTTGGAAACGGAAGAACTGATGGTATTACAGTCTTTAAAGGCTGGTGATGCCCTGGAATATTGTCAGAAGTATGGAGAGCAAATGGACGCAGCCTTTATTTTAGGCGGTGATGGAACCGTGCATGAGTGTATAAATGGACTTGCTTCCCTGCAAAATCGTCCAGTGGTGGGAATCCTTCCTGGGGGGACCTGTAACGATTTTTCTAGGACGTTGAATATACCTCAGAATATTCGCCAGGCTGCGGAAACAATGATTTCCGGAGAAGTATCATTAATTGATGCTGGAAAAGCTGGGAATAATTACTTTTTGAATTTCTGGGGAATTGGACTGATTGCAGAAGCTTCTGCCAACATATTTGAGAAGGAAAAGAATCGATTCGGTACAATCAGTTATTTGTTAAGTGCTATACGAACGGTAGGAGGAAATGAGCCTTTTCCATATAAGATTGAATTGGATGGGGAAGTATTTGACGGTCAGGCCGTGTTGGTGCTTGTGCTAAATGGCAACTATATAGGCACAAATTCACTGCCTTTTTCAGAAGTCCACGCAGATGATGGATTCCTAAATTTAATCATCGTAAAAGAATCTAGTTTGAGTATATTGAAGGAATTACTGACGTTGAAGGGCGCTTTAAGTGAAGTAGATGCAGATAACGGTCTGCTTCATTACCAAGCAAAAGAAATTGTCATTGAAACCCCTGTAGTAATGGATGTCGATATGGATGGTGAAATTTATGCAAAAACACCAACCAAGATAAACATCCTTCCTCAACATTTTAAGATGTTCTCAGGCATTCGCGAAAAGATTGAATAAATCAATCAATTTTTTCTTTAATTTACAATTTTCAACACAGGAATACGGCACATTCCTCCATTTTACGATACAATTAAAGGGAGCGATATTTACATAATCACGGGGGAATGTGTATGACTTATCAAGTAAAACTAGTAAAGGGCCTGTTTCATCCATCTCTTAGTTCTTTTCAGTTAAAAGAAGCCGAGCAAGTAACCGCTTTTAAGCTGAAATTAGTATGGGTATACATGGCGAGTATTCTGTTGTTCTCCATAAGTGGTTATTTTGGGATTGGTACGGAATCGGTTTCAAAAGAGTTAAATGAACTGGGTACGGAAAGGTTTGAAACGGGTAAACTGCTCGTATTTTTGGGGAACATCATTGCAGGCCTTATACTCCCGTCTATCTTTTTGTTTGTATCAGCCGTGATTTTTTGGGTGATAACAGATATTCCATACATAAAGATTGTGGTTGTCCAGATGATTGGTTTTACACTTTTTTTAGTGGAAAAATTCCTATTGATTCCCTTTTTCTTACTGATGGATCTGAATCAAGATGCTAACCCATTTTCTTTAGGTGTAGTCAGTCAATATTTTATTGCGAATGATTATTTTATTCACTTCTTTAGTGAAGTGTCTATTTTTAGTGTGGCAATTATTGCGATCACATATAAATATTTGAAAGCTTTATCTGATATGAAACCGATAATTATTTTACTGATGATTTGCTTCAGTTATCTCTTATATTGGTTTTTTGCGGCTTTCTGTTCTTATTTAGACGTCAGTGTATTTGTATGAGGAGGTGTAATTAATGAAGAAATGGAAAATTATTTCGCTCTCTGCAGTTTCAGGATTACTAATAGCGGGTAATTTATATTTAATTGGTAAAGAAGAGAGTAAGGTAGAGCGAACTTTATATGTAGAGAACTGGACAAAAGCTAAACTAGGCGATATTTCAAAGACTTTTCAGGTACAAGGCATGGTAGTACCATATGAAGAGTATCCTGTGTACTTCGATCATGAAAAACAATTCCAGAAATTTTTAGTACAGGAAGGAGATACGGTCACAGCAGGTACGCCTTTATATGAATACGTTGACTCAAAAGCATCTGTAAGTAAAGCCAATCTTGAAAATGAAAAAAAACTTGCTGAAAATGATCTTTCTGCAATAGAGAGTTATATCAGCAGCTTGGAAAGTTATCAATCCTCCATTCCAGAAGCTTCTTCAGTGTCTGAACATTCAGCACTGGAAGCAGATTTGAATCTGGATGAGCATGCTTCATCTGAACTCATTGTTTCAACTATTGAACAGGAAATGTTTAAACAGGAATATGAGAAAAGCAAAATAGAAGAAAAGGTCAACATTCTAGAAGCTGAGCTTGTAAATCTTGATGAAATAAGCGGGACTGTATCAGCTGTTAGTGATGTTGATGGCACTGTGAAGGAAGTAAATAAGAGCCTTACTGGTCCTATTCTAACTTTATCTTCAAATAGGTTGTCAATTGAAGGAGAACTTTCTGAAAAAAGGTTAAGGGAAGCTGAGGAAGGACAGGCAATTACGGTTGAATCATCTGAATTAAAGAAACCTCTTACAGGGACAGTCGATCGTATTACAGCCTATCCGAAATCGGAACCAAGTATGAAGAAAGAAAGCATCTATCCGTTTAAAGCTATAGTTAAGGATGATCAACTGCTTCTACCAGTTGGCAGCAAGGTGAATGTATCTATTGTTACCTCTAGTGTGCAAAATGTTCCGGTTATTCCTGAAGATACCTTACATATGGGTTCAAAGCCATTTGTTTATAAGCTAACTAATGGCCGTGTGAATAAGCAGTATGTAACAAAGGGTATTGAAATGAGTGGAAGACAAGAAATTCGGAAGGGCATGACTGCAGGTGAAACGATTTTAGTTGAACCAGAAAATGTCCCACAAAATCATCCTTATTTTATAACAGCACTACAACCAAAAGAAATAACAACAAAGCAACTTGAAGAAATTAGTACACGCGATAAATTCCGGTATTTATTAACAGGCTTACTAGAAAGATAGTAATTATTTTTTATCTGACTTACATAAATAAGAGAAAAAACGGATTCACAAAGGGAATTTCAAGGGATATCCAGCAAATTTATGCTTAGAACAGAAATAAATATATTTACAGAAATGAAATTTTACTATAATATTTTATTATGATCGTAATACCGCTTAATCTTATCGAAAGAACGGGGGACCCAATTTGCGGATCCGTTCGCTTGGGGTGAATTCTAGAATAAATAGAAAGGGCTTTGTGTTTCCAAGTCCTAACCCGACAGCTAACCTCGTCAGCGTAAAGGGAACAGTTTGAAAAATGTTCGCGTAAAATGACACACCGTGTGTCATTTTTTTGCCGGAGAAAATTTACCTTGTTTCCCTTACCGAGACAAAATGCATGTTTGCAGCATAGAATTTTTACAGAGGGTGAGGATGTTAGATGAAGAAAATTAGTTTAGCTTGGCAAATATTTATTGGTCTCGTTTTAGGGATTATCGTGGGGGCTATTTTTTATGGCAACCCTGACGTATCTACTTATTTACAACCACTTGGAGATGTTTTTCTCCGTTTAATTAAAATGATTGTTGTTCCAATTATTGTTGCGAGTATCGTAATGGCTGTAGCGGGTGTAGGTGACCTTAAGGCACTCGGTAAAATCGGCGGAAAAACGCTTCTCTATTTTGAAATAGTTACAACTATTGCTATTATCGTAGGTATAATGGCTGCAAATATATTCCAACCGGGTGCAGGCGTAGATATGGGTTCCCTGGAAAAAACAGATATCAGCACTTACGTTGAAACGGCTGATAACACAGAAACTAAATCATTAGTGGATACACTAGTGAATATTGTCCCATCTAACCCTATTAAAGCAATGGCTGAGGGCGATATGCTGGCCATTATCTTCTTCTCCCTTTTGTTAGGTTTGGGAATAGCTGCGGCTGGAGAAAAAGGAAAACCAGTCCTTGGATTCTTCCAAGGGTTGGCGGAAGCAATGTTTGCTATGACTAATATGATTATGAAATTTGCTCCGATTGGTGTATTTGGTTTAATTGGAGTAACCATTTCTAAATTCGGACTAGAGTCCCTTATTCCACTGGGTAAATTAGCGATTACTGTATACGGAACTATGATTTTCTTCGTAGTAGTTGTTTTAGGTTTAATAGCGAGAATTGTTGGCTTTAATATTTTCAAATTATTCATCATCTTAAAAGAAGAATTGATCTTGGCTTTCTCTACTGCAAGTTCAGAAGCAGTGCTTCCAAAATTGATGGAGAAAACAGAAAAGCTAGGCTGTCCAAAGCATATTTCTACATTCGTCATTCCAACTGGTTACTCGTTTAACTTAGATGGATCAACGTTATACCAAGCGTTGGCAGCAATCTTCATTGCTCAAATGTACGGAATAGATTTAACTATAGGTGCTCAAATTTCCCTAATCCTTGTCTTAATGGTTACTTCAAAAGGGATTGCGGGTGTGCCTGGCGTTTCATTCGTTGTCCTATTAGCGACATTAGGATCAGCTGGAATTCCAGTTGAAGGTTTAGCCTTCATTGCTGGTATCGACCGTATCCTTGATATGGGTAGAACAGTTGTTAACGTAGTAGGTAACTCTCTAGCAGCTATCGTTATTTCTAAATGGGAAGGTCAATTCAATCCTCCTGTAGAAGCGGCTAAAGTAAAAAGTGCATAATAAAAAAAGGACTTGCATAAAAACTGCAAGTCCTTTTTTTCTATGGAAATGTTTCGATTTTCTATAATAAAGGAATTAGACTAGGTAAATCAATTTAAGCAGTGGGTAGTGTCTCCCTCGAAAATGATTTCGGGTTTATGTTGATTGACGATAATTTTAGTTAAACTTACATTCCCAATATAGGGTTGTGAATAGAGTTGTGATAAGGAAAGGTTCTTTATGGAAGCCATAAAAGCTCGAATAAATAGAGAATGAGAAACAATTAAAACTGTGCCTGTAGGATGTGCTTCGATGATTTTATTATAGGAAACAGCTGCACGTTCTAGAATTTGAGGGTAAGACTCTCCGCTGTTTCGTTGGTAAAGATGGGGAGTCTCCCAAAATGATTTGTACTCACTGGGGTATTCTGCTTGAATCTCCTCTTTATGTCTACCTTCCCAGTCACCAAAAGACATTTCACGCAGCAGTTCACTTTTGATAAGTGGAATCACGCGTTTGCCTGCAATGAGTTCAGCAGTTTGAGCGGCACGTTCACTCGTACTTGAATAGATACAATCGATGGGTGTATCCTTTAAACGTTTTCCTAAAGCTAAGGCATCGTTTATACCTAATGTAGTCAGGTCACTATTTTCCCAGCCTTGCATTCTTCCTATAAGGTTCCATTCGGTTTGGCCGTGGCGTACTAAGTAAATCGTCAACATCGCTATCTCTCCTGCTTTTGTTTTTAAATTTATTATAAACGCTGTATAGTGTACAGGCTAAGATAATGATATTCTTTTCGATAGAGAAATAAAACATACGAAAGTAAACCATTTGCTCGGCTATTTTGGTAAAATAAAGTGGAAAGTGTCTGTTGTTTTTTTAATTGCTGGTGCGGAGGGTAAGGGATACCATGAAAAATGATAGTAGAGACATTATTTATATACATCTGCAGGCTTCTGAACGTTTTGCACTCTTTTCTGGAATGAGTTTTCGAGAATTTGGACACTCAACAGAAGTACCATTGCGTAATCTTCTGCTGCTAAAGCATCGATTTGAAGAAGGAGAATTTAACTTAAATACGCTATTAGAGTATGTTCCTGAGGATCGTGTAAGGGAGATACTGAAGGAAGATGTAGATGAATATGGTGATTTTTGCTGGCTGGATTTTGAGGAAGAGTCAGGGCTCGACGAATTAGATGGACAGGAAATTGCCGAATTATTATATTTAGGGCATTGTAAGAATCATCTGCGGCCGCCATTCTTTCGAAAACTGAAAAATCAATATGTCTATCTTGCTCATGATGACGGTTGGTTTAATAAATTATACTACCGTACTCTTGACAGCTATTTACATTTGATTGGAAATGTACTGCCATTCAAACTAGAATCCGTGACAATAGAACGCACCTGGCTGGGTTTTAAAAAGAGAAGTGAAATTCCTAAGGTGCCAGATGAGATTCTTGCTAACCTTACACCGTTAATGGCAGAGGGTTTGGTTCTATCGTTTTCTAAAGCACAACAGACGAGACAGAAGATAGTAATACCTGGTTGGGTTATTGGCGATTTTGTAAATATGGACGATATGATGGAGAGCTATAAAGAAATAAGCACCGATCATCCACATATACAGATTATTTATTACCGAAAAACTAAAGAGTGGTCTTATATTAAAAAATAATTCCCCTGATTCAGGGGTTTTTGTTTTCTGAAATTATATCGGCAGACACGAAAATAGGCTATCTATCATAGAATAGTGAGGAAAACACAAAACTCGCATGATTTCCATGATTAATTTTTTTCGTTTTGAAGGGAAAATGATACAATAATAAAGGTTACTAGAATATTGGAGGGTTTACTTAATGAAAACAAAACTTGGATTGCTTTACGGCGGCAAATCAGCAGAGCATCAAGTATCGATGCAAACGGCTCTTGCAGTTATTAAAGCGTTAGATATAGAAAAATATGATATACATCCGATCTACATAACTGAAGAAGGGGAATGGATGAATGGTCCTAAGCTGACAGGTCCCGTTCAAAATGTTAAGGAATTAGCCTTTTCTGGTGGAAGCTCAATATCACCTCTAGCGCTTAGTTCTACTGAAGATGAACCGAAATATGATGTCATCTTCCCTCTACTGCATGGTCCCAATGGCGAAGATGGAACTGTACAAGGAATGCTGGAATTGATTAACCTTCCCTATGTAGGGAATGGTGTATTAGCTTCGTCAGCAGGGATGGATAAGGTCATCATGAAAAACCTCTTTGCACAGGCAGGTCTCCCGCAGGTCGGCTATAACTGGTTCATTCGTTCTGAATGGGAATCGAATAAAACAGCAGCCTGTGAAAAGGTTGAGAGTGAGTTAGGGTATCCTTGCTTTGTAAAACCAGCAAACCTTGGTTCAAGTGTAGGAATCAGCAAAGCGGTAAATAGAGATGAATTAATGGCTGCATTTGATGAAGCTTTTCAATTTGATCGTAAAGTGATCGTTGAAGAAGGAGTCATAGCCAGAGAAGTTGAAATTGGCGTAATTGGTAACGATAACCCTGAATGTTCAGTAGCAGGAGAGATTATTGCTAAAAAAGACTTTTACGATTATAAGGCTAAATATGAAGATGAAGATACAGTGATGGTTATTCCAGCTGAGGTTACAGAATCAGAATATAAAATGTTAAGTGAAATGGCTGTTACCTCGTTTAAGGCGTTGGACTGCTCTGGACTTGTTCGAGCAGACTTTTTCCTAACAAAAGATGGGAAAGCGTATATCAATGAAGTGAACACAATGCCAGGCTTCACTCCTTACAGCATGTTCCCGCTGTTATGGAAGCACACAGGAGTTGAATATCCTGAGTTAATTGAACGTTTAGTTAACCTGGCCAAAGAACGTAATGAAGAGAAACAAAAAATTAAATATACTTTTTAAGTTATCATGCTGCAAAGATTGGTGGAGGAAGTAAATGATTAAAAGAACGTTTAACCAAATTCAAGAAATGGCTAAAGGTCTTAATCAGACTACCCAATTTGGGGATGTTTTGGTTGAGGGTGTTACGATTGATTCCCGAAAAATAGAACCAAATAACTTATTTGTGCCGCTTGTCGGGGAACATGTTAATGGCCATCAGTTTGTAGAAAAAGCGTTTCTTCAAGGTGCTGCTGCATCATTTTGGCAAAGTGATATGCCTAATCCTCCGGAAGGACTGCCGCTGATTATTGTTGATGATGTTCAAGCAGCGCTTCAACATTTAGCAAAAACATATCGTCATCAAGTGAACTGTAAGGTGGTAGGTATTACAGGAAGCAACGGCAAAACGACAACAAAAGATATGACCGCGGCCCTCCTGTCCGAGAAATATAAGGTATGTAAGACAAGCGGGAATTATAATAACCACTTGGGCATGCCTTTAACACTATTATCGATGGATGAAGATACCGATATCGCAGTTTTAGAAATGGGTATGAGCAGCAGAGGCGAAATAGAATTTCTTTCAAGGCTTGCTCAGCCGGATATAGCTATCATCACGAATATTGGTGAGTCCCATTTACTGGACCTTGGTTCGCGAGAAGAAATTGCGAATGCTAAGCTGGAGATTATCGCGGGAATGGCCGATGAAGGAACGCTTATTTATCACGGGGATGAACCCTTACTTCTTGAACGGATTGAAGGAAAGTTACCTCATCTGAGGACATTATCATTTGGTCGTAGTGAGGAAAGTACTCTCTATGCAGCTTCTATTATGCAGAACCAGGATACCACCTCTTTTAAATTAGAGGAAAATGGGGATGAGTTCATGATCCCAGTGCTCGGTAATCATAATGTCCTTAATGCATTGGCCGCTATTTTAGCAGCGAGAGAACTGCAGGTAAGTGAAACAGCCATAAAAGAAGGCTTGAATACTATTCAGCTGACGAATATGCGCATGGAGATGGTTGCAGGTGCAAACGGAGAGAAGATTATTAATGATGCCTATAATGCCAGCCCTACTTCTGTTAAAGCTGCAATAGAATTAGTTGAAGGGATGACCGGCTTTAATAACAAACATTTGGTTTTTGGAGATATGCTGGAGCTGGGACCGCAGGAAGAAAGGTTTCATTTGAAAATTGGAGAAATAATTAATCCCAACGAGATTAATCATCTTTACACCTTTGGACCCTTAGCAAAAAAAATTGCAGAAGGTGCGCGTAAACAATTTGCTAGTGAAAATGTTCATACGTTTCTAGATAAGTCAGAGTTAATTCTTAAACTGAAAGAACTGTCAGAAGCAGGCGATTTAATTTTAGTTAAAGCTTCAAGAGGAATGAAACTAGAAGAAGTCGTTTCTGCATTACAAGCAAAAAGCAGCGTTCAGTGATTATGAAGAAATGGCAGCCCGCAGACTTATTGCGGGGCTGCTGTTTTTTATTTTGAAATCGGAAATAACCAAAATAAATAGGGTTCAACATTGCAATATCAGCATTATAATGGTAATATAGAGGTTGAGGTTAAATGCCTTTTAATTGGCGATAATAGTATATGTCTATTTCCTTTAAAATTAAAGGCACTCAAGTAGCTCTTATGAAAAATTTTCGTTCGTGAGTATTTGTTGTTTTTGAAGAAATTCGTACTTTCAGATTAAATAGACCGAGCGTCTTGAAACCATATAAAAGCTGCCGTTTTGGCGGCTTTCGTTGCAAATAGGAATGCGGACCGAGGATCTTCCCTCGGTTAGCAGATTCACAAGTTTCCAGCCTAGCTGGCTGAATATCCACAGACGGAAACTCTCCGTCATGCCTTTAAGGCACCGCTTGTGATTCGATACCACTTCCGCACTCCCTCAACGCATAAGGGTCTGTTTGTATGAAGCACCTGGATTTCCAGGTTTGTCTATGCTGTTTGAGTTCTACTCCCACACATAGGGAAAAGGTGCAGCAGCCCTCACCTGAATAATGCGGCAGTTCCGCATACTACTTTGATATTTCCATTTTTGGATTTAATTTTGATTACATGTACTATTAAAAAGTTAAATGCCTATATAGGCGTTCTTTACTTACTTGCAGCAGGCTTTTACGTTATTAGGCTTGTATTCATGTTGTTCCTTTTTAATAAATCATGATTAGATTCAGCGTTTTATAAAAAATGTAGTGATTCTTTTGGGTGATAATTGAGAAAACTTTTCTTAAGAGATGTTTGCTTCTATCGATAAGATGGAATTGATTAAATGGATAGCTGACGTCCGAAGATCAGCATACCGGGCTATTGCCACGGAAAAATTAAGATAATAAAGGGGCACGAATAAATTGACATTGTTTAGTGAATTAGGATTAGACAGAACATCGATGAAATCAATAGAAAAAATGGGTTTTGAAGAAGCGAGTCCCATTCAAGCACAGACGATTCCATTGGCACTTGAAGGAAAAGATATCATTGGTCAAGCACAAACAGGTACTGGTAAAACAGCTGCTTTTGGTATTCCTTTGATTGAAAATATCGACTTATCTAGTGATAATGTACAGGGAATCGTTATCGCACCTACTCGTGAATTGGCTATTCAAGTTTCGGAAGAACTTTTCAAACTTGGTTACGGAAAACGCACTCGCGTATTAGCAGTTTACGGTGGACAGGATATTGACCGTCAAATCCGCGCTTTAAAGAAAAACCCGCATATCATTGTAGGTACACCTGGTCGTTTATTAGATCATATCAAACGTAAGAACATTAAATTAGGCACTGTTCATACAGTCGTATTGGATGAAGCAGATGAAATGCTGAACATGGGCTTCATTGAAGATATCCAATCTATTCTTTCAAACGTACCAGAAGAAAGACAAACATTGCTTTTCTCTGCGACAATGCCTGATCCAATCCGTAAAATTGCGGAAAGATTTATGAAGGATCCTACACTTGTTAAAGTGCAAGCTAAAGAAATGACTGTTTCTCTTATCGATCAATATTATGTTGAGCTAAGAGAAAATGAAAAATTCGATACATTGGCTCGTCTGCTTGATATTCAAACACCAGAACTTGCTATCGTTTTCGGTCGTACGAAACGCCGCGTTGATGAGCTTGCATCTGCATTAACTATCCGCGGTTATATGGCAGAAGGAATTCATGGTGATTTAAGCCAAGCAAAACGTATGTCTGTATTGAAGAAATTCAAAGACGGCAACATTGATGTCTTAGTTGCAACAGATGTAGCAGCTCGTGGTCTAGATATTTCTGGTGTTACTCACGTTTATAACTTTGATATTCCACAAGATCCAGAAAGCTAT
>NZ_JAZVJO010000452.1:0-3764 GCF_059453735.1 Peribacillus sp.
AAAATGAAAAATCTTAAAAACAGGGGGTGATCAATGATGGAAAAAATAAATACGGCGCTTAATAAACTAGCGAATACTGGTCAATTTAAAAAACGGTATGATCATTTAAAAGATGAAGTGTTAAGTGACCCGGATATCGTACTGTTTTTGAATGAAAATAGTTCGACGGTAACGAATGAAATGGTTGAAAAAAGTTTGGTCAAGCTCTATGAATTCACCACACAAAGTAAGCATAATTGTGAAAAATGCCCGACTCTTGGGGAGTGTAACAATGTCTTGAAGGGCTATCAGCCTCGATTGATTATTCAAGGCAATTCACTAGATTTACAATATGATATGTGTCCGCGTAAGGCGGTTGATGATGATAAAAAGAAACGCGAAAAGCTGATTCAAAGTCTCTATGTCCCTCGTGACATCTTATCGGCATCAATCCGTGACTTTTATCAAACGGATTCTTCAGCAGGACGAATGGAAGCAGCTGAAAAGGCCACCATTTTTGCAACAGAATATGAAGCAGGTAAGAAACAAAAAGGGTTATATCTTCATGGTCAATTTGGCGTTGGAAAAACCTATTTGCTCGGTGCAATCGCTAATGAGCTGGCTGAACGGAAGATTTCTTCGATGATTGTTTATGTGCCCGATTTCCTTAGAGAATTGAAGGGATCAATTGGTGATAACACCTTAAACAGCAAAATTGAAATGGTGAAGAAGGCCTCAGTATTGATGTTGGATGACCTTGGTGCTGAATCCATGACAAGCTGGGGAAGAGACGAAGTCATCGGTCCAATTCTACAATTCAGAATGCTTGAGAATTTACCGACATTCTTTACTTCAAACTTTAATTTTGCAGAGCTTAAGAATCATCTTACCTTCTCGCAACGTGGCGAAAAGGAAGAAGTCAAAGCAGCTCGAGTGATGGAACGGATCATGTATCTTGCAGATCCTATTCATCTTGATGGGAAAAATCGCCGGCATTAAGTTTTAGCGAAATACTCTCATGGCCGTCCATTCTTGGACGGCTTTTTTTTTTGATAGACGTTCTGCTTCTAAATAAACAGCTTATCCCATATATATGAAGTACATAAGCATATGTAGGGGGGGATTTGGTGCATATTTATTTTCAAGATAATGGAGAGGCAGAGAAGTTGAAGACTATCATCTCTGACCACCCGCTGTGGACAGAGCTTCACACATTTTTTCATTGGCTTTCTAAAAATGAACTAATCGTTGATCTGGAGAGCGAGTATATGGAAAAGATGCATATGCTCCTTAGTGATGCGTTCTATACGTTTTTTTTAACAGAAAAAATTTGGGAATGGCTTGAACAAATTATTAGACTGCGCTTTTATTTTCGTGAACGTGATGAAATTGATGCCATCTTGGATATTTCAGCGGCGATTATAGAAGGAGAGAGATTGACTGGTGAGAATCTTCCGCTGCGGAAAATTAGAGAGATGATTTCGGAAGGACTGGCTGCAGTTATTTTTGCAGACGGTCAAAGCTTTTCCTTCGACTCGTTTGCAATGTTTCGACTTAGAGCGATTTATGATATTCTTGGAGCCTATGTAGAACATGCAATTGACGAGTATAAGCTGGAACAAGATTATCAAAGCTTTCTTGCGTCATTACGTGATTGTTTAAAGCGACAGGAGCCGAAGATGAAAGTCCTGCATTTACTTCATCAAAATGACTTTAGTTTTTATACAGGAGATTTCCGTAAAGTAGATAAGAAGGAACTACAAATGCTGATCAATCGGCGGCTATTTTCGGGGAATTTAATTTATGTAGATTCAACTACCCTTGCCCCGCTTATTTCCCTTGCACCAGAACGTGTCTATCTTTATAGTGATCATGCAGAGGATGGTCATGTGCGGGCAATCGTACGATTATTTGAAGAACGCAGTATTATTCGACCCATTACCACTTTTTTTGAATTGCAAAAAAAAGCGATTCAGCCGTGGGATGACGAAGCAATACCTGGTTTATAATAAAAAAACGGTATGAACTGAGTAAAAAGCCCTTGATTTTCATTACATAACAACTTATAATTTGCTACATACTAATTTTATACATTTTAACGTTACGATTGAGGGCACGGGTATTCTTATAACCAGTTAGTAGAGAGGGAAGTCATGGCTGAAAGCTTCCTAGCATGGACAGAACACTTACCGCCTCAGAACTTCAGCCTGGAAAACATGTGTGAGTAATGGCTGACGGAAAACCCCCGTTATCTGGTTACGAGTGTCGTTTTATCTGAAAGGGTGAAGCGGAACGAGGGTGGAACCGCGGGTCTTAATTAATTTATTAAGCTCGTCCCTGTATTTTATACAGGGGCGGGCTTTTTTGTTTGTTCTAAAAATTAGAAGGAGTGGTATTGCATGTCTGAATTACTAAATATTACATTCCCTGATGGCGCTGTAAAGGAATATCCGTCAGGTATTTCGATTGAAGAAATCGCTGCTTCAATCAGCCCAGGGTTAAAGAAAAAATCGATCGCTGGAAAAGTGAATAACGAAATGTATGATCTGAAGCGTCCAATTGAAGAAGATGCTGCCATTGAAATCATTACTCAAGATAGCGAAGCTGCTCTTGAGGTATTGCGTCACAGTACAGCTCACTTAATGGCACAAGCTGTTAAACGCCTCTATAAAGGTGCGAAATTCGGTGTAGGTCCCGTGATTGAAGGCGGATTCTACTATGATATTGATTTAGAAGAATCACTGACTCCAGAAGATCTGCCGAAGATTGAAAAAGAAATGAAAAAAATTATCAATGAAAATATTGAAGTAGTTCGTCTTGAGGTAAGTCGTGATGAAGCAATTAAACGATTTAAGGGAATTGATGACGAATATAAATTAGAACTAATTGAGGCCATTCCAGCTGATGAGCAAGTAACTATTTATGAACAGGGCGATTATTTCGACCTTTGCCGCGGCGTTCACGTTCCTTCAACTGGCAAGATTAAAGAATTTAAGCTGCTTAGTATTGCCGGAGCTTATTGGAGAGGGAACAGCGATAATAAAATGCTTCAACGTATTTATGGTACTGCCTTCTTCAAAAAAGAAGATCTTGCGGAACATATGCGTTTACTTGAAGAAGCAAAAGAGCGTGACCACCGTAAAATTGGGAAAGAGCTTCAATTGTTTACAAGCTCACAATTAGTAGGTCAAGGCCTTCCATTATGGCTGCCAAAAGGTGCGACTATCCGTCGTGTAATCGAGCGGTATATTGTTGATAAAGAGCAGCGTCTTGGCTACGATCATGTGTATACTCCTATAATGGGAAGTGTCGATTTATATAAAACATCCGGCCACTGGGAGCATTACCAGGAGGATATGTTCCCGGTAATGGACCTTGATAATGAGCAGCTGGTTCTCCGTCCGATGAACTGTCCGCATCATATGATGGTTTATAAAAACAGCATTCACAGCTACCGTGAGCTGCCGATTCGTATTGCGGAACTTGGAACACAGCATCGTTATGAAATGTCCGGTGCTCTATCTGGTCTTCAGCGTGTTCGTGGTATGACGTTAAACGATGCTCATATCTTTGTACGCCCAGATCAAATTAAAGATGAGTTCAAACGTGTAGTGAACTTAATTCTTGCTGTTTATAAAGATTTCGATCTTAATGATTACTCATTCCGTCTTTCTTATCGCGATCCTGCCGATACTGAAAAGTATTTCGATGATGATGCCATGTGGGAAAAAGCACAAAGCATGCTGAAAGAAGCCATGGATGAACTAGGCTTAGATTACTTCGAA
>NZ_JAZVJO010000453.1:0-6796 GCF_059453735.1 Peribacillus sp.
GTTGGGGTGGTGAATGTGGAGTGAAGGTGAAAAAATATGTAGCTTCTTCAATGTCAGAAGCCATGAAAAAGATCAGGGAAGAACTAGGAAGCGAAGCGGTTATTTTAAGTTCAAAACCTGTTTTTTCCCACGGATTCATTGGTTTCTTTAAAAAACGCAGTATAGAGGTTATCGCTGCGATTGAACCACCTTCTAAAAAGCCGATTCAAAAACAGAAACAAAAAAAGCTTCCTGATATACCGGCTTCTGCATCTTCAGCTTCTTCAATAAAAATAGAAAAACAGCTAAAAAATTCTGATTCTGCCCAAGTAGAGTTAGTCAAAGAAATTGCTGACATAAAAAACATGATGAAAGGTTTGGGAAAGACAAATACGTATTACCCACTCCCATTACAGCCGGTAAGCAAGATCTTAATCGAACAAGAAGTGGATCCGCTTATACAGGAAGAAATATTAGAAAAGTTGGTTAATAAGTGGCATCAAAACCATGGTATAAGCGATGCAGAGACAGTAAGCGGCTGGTTAGAAGCTGAACTCGTAGCCAAACTATCAGGGGTACCTAATTGGGGTGTAACGTTTCAAAAAAAATTCATTAATTTTATAGGACCAACAGGGGTAGGGAAAACAACGACCCTAGCAAAAGCAGCAGCTGATTCTATTTTAGTTCACAATAAAAAGGTCGCCTTTATTACGACTGATACATATCGTATTGCCGCTATTGAACAATTAAAAAAATATGCTGAGATTTTAAATGTACCGGTTGAAGTAGCATATAACTTAGAAGATTTTAAACGCGCAGCAGAACGGTTTGCTGATTATGATTTGATTTACATAGATACGGCAGGCCGTAATTTTAGAAATCAGGAATATGTTGAAGATCTTAGCAGAGTCATTGATTTTACGACGGAAATGGAAACCTATCTTGTCTTGGCGTTGACATCAAAGGAAAAAGATATGACTGATATTTATCAGCAGTTTTCCTTAATCGAGATTAAACAGGTGATTTTTACAAAGGCAGATGAAACTTCTACGTATGGAACGATGTTGAATTTTATTAATCAGCAACAGCTTGGAGTTGCATATCTAACGTATGGACAGGATGTACCTAATGATATTGAAGCGGCAGATCCAGAATTAATTGTGAAAACCATATTAGGAGAAAAGAGATATGCATGATCAAGCAGAAAATCTACGGTTGAAGTTACTATCACACAGAACCTCAAGTCATGCTAAAGCAGTAGCTATTGTAAGTGGAAAAGGCGGGGTAGGAAAATCTAATTTTTCATTAAACTTTGCCATAGCATTGGCGAAATTAGGTAAGCGTGTGCTGCTGTTTGATATGGACATTGGAATGGGGAATATAGACATTTTAATGGGGAGACATTCTGAGCTTACTATTATTGATTTTTTTGAGCGGCAGATTCCTCTCAAAGAAATTATTACGACAGGTCCTGAGAATATCTCCGTTCTTGCAGGCGGGTCTGGTCTTTCATCCCTTTTTTCACTTGATGAAGCCTCATTCGAACGCTTTCATTCTGAGTTGACCCTGTTACTTGGACAATATGATTATATTCTTTTTGATATGGGGGCAGGAATCAATCAAGATTCTAGTAAGTTTCTATTATGTGCTGATGAATTAATTTTCATTACTACACCTGAACCTACTGCGATAATGGACGCTTATTCATTGATGAAATATTTGAATTCAATAAATAATCTTCTGCCATTTTACTTAGTCTGTAATCGTGCTGAAGGAACAAAGGAAGGGACGGAAACAATTAGGAAACTTCAAAATGCACTAGGAAAATTTTTGTTGAAGGAGATTTCTCCTATCGGTTTATTACCGGATGACAGAACCGTTTCACGTGCAGTAACTAAACAGATTCCTTTTCTCCTTTTTGAACCAAATGCAAGGGTGTCAAAAGCTCTTACAGATATTACGTCTCGTTTTATTACACAATCTTTTTCGGACGATTTGACGGTAAAAAACAGAAATTTTCTAGGGAATTTAAAACGATATTTTCTTGGAAAGTAGGGCGAGAAAATGAAAAAGATTACCGTTCTTATTGTAGATGATTCAGCGTTTATGCGAAAACTGCTTAAAGATTTTCTTACCGAAGACCCAAACATTCTGATTGTTGGTACAGCCAGAAATGGTGCAGATGCGATTAAGAAAGTTAAGGAACTTAAGCCGGATGTGGTTACATTAGATGTTGAAATGCCTATTATGGATGGCATAGACGCCTTAAAAGTAATGATGAAAGAGTGTCCTACAGCTGTGATTATGCTTTCTAGTACAACACAGCAGGGTACAGAAAGTACCCTAGCTGCCATGCAATTAGGTGCATTTGATTTCATTGCCAAGCCTTCAGGAGCCATTTCACTGGATTTACACAAAATTAAGAGTGAGTTGATTTCCAAAGTATTATGCGCTGGTACGGCCAATATTGCAAAGCTGCACATGCCCCAGAAGGACTGCGAGAGAAAGCCTGCAGTAGTTGAACCAGGTAGTGAAACCGTTCAACAAAAGTTCCTTAACCCAAAACATATAACGAATAAAGCCGTCAGTGATAAGAAACTCATAGTGATTGGGACGTCAACAGGTGGTCCAAGAGCTCTGCAAACAGTATTATCCATGCTTCCAGAATCAATCAATGCACCGATTCTTGTCGTTCAACATATGCCCCCAGGTTTTACAAAATCTTTGTCTCAACGGCTTGATACATTATCAGCCATTCATGTCAAGGAAGCAGAAGATGGCGAGATTCTAAAAAAAGGAACGGCCTATATAGCTCCTGGCGGCTATCATTTAAAGGTAAAAAAATTGGGGATGAGTTTGGCCGTTAGTATTGATCAAACCGATCAGCAAAATGGACATCGTCCATCAGTTGATACCCTTTTCGAGTCTGTAAGTGAAATCGAAAATTATGAAAAAATTGCCGTCATTATGACAGGTATGGGAATGGATGGAGCCAACGGGCTTATTCAATTAAAGAAAACAGGTCTAACCATGGCGATAGCAGAATCACAGGAAACATCCATCGTTTTTGGGATGCCCAAGGCAGCAATTGCAACAGGATGTATTAATAAAGTAGTGGATGTTGAGCATATTGCAAGCGTGATAAACAGCTATTGTTAATCTGAGAGGTGTGGAATTCTATGGATATGAATCAGTATTTAGAAGTATTTATTGAAGAAAGTAAAGAACACCTTCAAATGTGTAGTGAGCATTTACTGGAACTGGAAAAACAGCCGGAAGATCTTTCGATTGTTAATGAAATTTTTCGTTCTGCCCACACATTAAAAGGGATGTCAGCTACGATGGGATACGAGGATCTTGCTAATTTAACTCACAAAATGGAGAATGTTCTAGATGCCATTCGTAATCAAAAAACACTACTTACACCAGTTATTTTTGATGTAATTTTTCAAGCTGTAGATGACCTAGAAGCGATGGTCATGTCGATTGCTGATGGTGGCAATGGAAAACGTAACGTGAAAGAAGTGGTTGCAAAGCTTGAAATGATTGAGAAAGGTGAATCACCAATAAACAGCGTTCGTACTGAAACGATGGCAACTATTAATGAAGGTATGCAGAAGCAGGAAACGATTTATGACGAGTTTGAGTTGACTGTCCTTCAGCAATCAGAGGATCAGGGCTTTACGTCACATGAATTGACAATCACTTTAAATGAAGATTGTTTATTAAAAGGTGCTCGCGTATATATGGTGTTTGAAATACTTGAAAAATCTGGAGAAATCATTAAAGCAACACCACCTGTCGATCAACTTGAGGAAGAAAGATTTGATCATAGTTTCACAGTGACGGTAGTAACCAAAGAAAGTAAAGAAGACCTTCAAAAGAAAATTATGAAAGTTTCAGAAATTGAGAGTGTACAAGTAAAACAGCTTCATTTGCAAGAAATTAGACTAGCTGCTGCCAAGCAAGAAGAAGCAAGCACAAAAGAAATAAGTATTGTGCATCAACAAGAATCGGCAGAGACCGGAAAAGAGCAAAAGAAAGAAAAAAATGGTAAACCGGCAGGTAATAAAACCATTAGAGTAAATATCGAACGATTGGATACATTGTTAAACTTATTCGAAGAACTTGTCATCGATAGAGGCCGGCTTGAACAAATTTCAAAAGAACTGGACAATCAAGAACTGCATGAAAGTGTTGAACGCATGTCTAGGGTTACCGGAGATTTGCAGAATATTATATTAAATATGAGAATGGTGCCGGTCGATACCGTATTTAATAGATTTCCGAAAATGATCCGTCAGCTGGCAAGAGATCTCAATAAGAAAGTGAACCTTGAGATAGTTGGAGCGGATACAGAATTAGATCGAACGGTAATTGATGAAATAGGAGACCCGCTTGTCCATTTACTTCGAAATGCAATTGATCATGGTATAGAAACGCCCGAGCAGCGCTTAGGAAAAGGGAAGCCGGAGGAAGGAACGATTTTCTTAAAGGCTTATCATAGCGGTAACCATGTCTTTATTGAAATTAAAGATGATGGAGCTGGAATTAAACGAAAACAGGTTGAAGCTAAGGCAATTAAAAATGGGATTCTGACGACTCAGCAGGCAGAAATGATGACTGATAAGCAGATATACGAGTTAATTTTTGCTTCGGGCTTTTCAACTGCAGAGAAAATATCTGATGTCTCAGGAAGAGGCGTTGGTTTAGATGTGGTTAAAAATACGATTTCAGCTCTTGGCGGTTCCGTAACCATTGATTCCATTGAAGAAGCAGGCTCGACATTTTTAATTCAGCTTCCTCTGACGTTATCGATTATTTCCGTTATGCTGATTGAAATTCAAAATGAAAAGTTTGCTGTCCCATTAACCTCAATAATTGAAACAGCTATTATAAAAAATACAGACATTTTACACGCACATAATCAGCAGGTTATCGATTTTAGAGGAAAAGTACTTCCGCTTCTTTTCTTAAAAGATATCTTAGAAGTTCCCACTGTGAAAGAAGAAGATGAGTTTTATTCAGTAGTGATCGTCAGAAAAGGGGACAAGCTGGCTGGTTTAGTGGTTGATTCATTTATCGGCCAACAGGAAATCGTTTTGAAATCTCTTGGAGAGTACTTAACCTCAGCATTTGCCATTTCAGGTGCAACCATTTTAGGTGATGGAAAAGTCGCGTTGATTATTGATTGTAACGCGTTAATTATGTAACGAATTCAACAGTTAATCAAGAGTACAGGTTGTTTAATTTACTCATTTTGCTGACACGAACGCCATAACCTGGCAGAGGAGGATTATGAATGATAGAGCAAATTGAACAAGAAGAAATGAAAATAATTGTATTTCAATTAAAAGATAAAGAATATGCCCTGCCTGTAAATCATGTTAAGGCTATTGAAAAAATACTTCATATTACTAGAGTTCCAAAGACTGTTCCTTTTATAAAGGGTGTTATTAATCTTAGAGGTGTCATTATTCCTATTATTGATTTGCGAATCCGATTTTCGATTGATGAGCAGGTCTATACTGAACAGACAAGAATTATCATTGTTACCCTTGATGAAATGGATGTAGGGTTAATTGTAGATTCGGCGAATGATGTAATTGATATTTCCATGGATAATATTGAACCACAGCCCGATGTGGTAGGTTCTGTTGCTGATGAGTTTATTAGCGGTGTGGTTAAGATGGAAAAACGTTTGCTCATCTTATTAAATTTAGAGAAAGTGTTGAATCCGGAAGAGACCCTTCTCTCCGTCAAGGAAGGGTAAAAAGATGCATTTGGAGAAGATGTCTACCTTTCAACTCGATGTTCTTCAAGAAATAGGGAATATAGGCGCTGGAAATGCGGCTACTGCCCTCTCAACCTTACTTAATAGAAAAATAGATATGATGGTACCAAGTGTTAGGATCTTATCTTTTGATGAAATGATGGAGGCTGCCGGTGGTTCGGAAACGGTAGTGGCCAGTGTCTTTCTTCGACTCGAGGGAGAAGCACCAGGAAGCATGTTTTTTATATTGCCCTTATACCAGGCAGAATTTTTTATCCACCAAGTAACAGATGAAGTGAACTTTAGTTTTACTAATCCTCCCTACTCAGAAATAGCCTTATCAGCTTTGCAAGAGGTGGGCAATATTCTATCAGGTTCCTATCTTTCAGCTCTTTCAGATTTTACTGGCCTTAGTTTATTGCCTTCGGTTCCTTCATTAAGTATTGATATGGTGGGTGCCACAATTAGCTACGGATTGATCGAACTATCACAGATGGGTGACTTTGCTATTTTGATTGATACAATTCTAACTGGATCTGGGACTAGCGAGGCTATACAGGGACATTTTTTCCTGCTGCCCGATCCAGATTCGCTCGAGACTATGTTTACTTCCTTAGGAGTACCTAGCAATGAGTGAGGTGCCGACAGTGATTAGAGTTGGAATTGCAGATATGAACTTGGTTACCTCACCGGATATCATCCGCACATGCGGGCTGGGCTCATGTGTGGGGGTAGTTATTTATGATTCACTCAAAAAGCATGCTGGACTCGTTCACGTTATGCTTCCAGATTCATCGTTATCAAGAGCAGGTCAGCTTAATGTGGCTAAATTTGCAGACACAGCCATTGTAGAAATGGTAAAAAGATTGCAGAGAAAAGGGTCGCGGATTAGTTCTCTAAAAGCAAAAATAGCAGGCGGTGCGCAGATGTTTCAGTTCTCAACAGGTGACTTAATGCGAATTGGTCCGAGGAATGTGGAAGCCGTTAAAAGGCAATTACATGCACTTGGAATCCCAATACTTGCTGAAGATACAGGCGGAAACA
>NZ_JAZVJO010000454.1:0-8688 GCF_059453735.1 Peribacillus sp.
CTGAAAGTACTTTAGTCTTGGCCGGAGCTGTCACTCCATCCTCTAGTTTAATTCCTTTTTCCAGCTTTTTAAGATCTTCACGGAAAGGCATTCCTTTTACTTTCGCCACATAAATTTTTTCTACTTCATGTTTGGGATGCATCATAATATTCGCAAATTCACCATCATTCGTCAAAATCAGCAAACCTGATGTATCGTAATCCAAACGTCCAACCGGATAAATTCTTTCTGGGATCTCTGGGAAGAAATCTGTTACAACTTTTCTGTTTTTATCGTCTGTTACAGCTGAAATTACACCACGTGGTTTATAAAATAAGAAATACACTGATTTTTCTTTCTCCATTGGCACTCCATTTACTTCAACTTTATCATGAAGGCCGACTTTCACACCCAACTCTTTCACTACCTTGCCATTAACCTTTACTTTTCCTTCGGTAATCATTTCTTCTGCTTTTCGTCTTGATGCAAGCCCTGCATGGGCAATAACTTTTTGTAATCTTTCCATCTATCTTCACCTCTAAAGTTTCCTTTTGATTTGTATATCTCTTACTGCAATCATACAATTATTACACATTGAAGCAAAAAAACAAACGCTTTTTATTATATACTAACTGTTCCCTAAAAAATGGACCCTTATGAAGTGTACCACAAGGACTTTTGAATCATCAAAAAATGGACTGCTGAGTAATTTGACAGAACGCAAAAAAGAGCTGGTATCTTCCAGCTTCTCATGCATTCATTTCGTTCCAAACACAAGAACCACAACGACGATTGCGGCAATAAGACCAACTAAATCTGCCAATAAACCAACCTTAACCGCATCACCCATTTTTTTAATTCCCACAGCGCCAAAATAAACGGTAAGGACATAAAAGGTGGTATCGGTGCTTCCTTGAATCGTAGATGCAAGTCTGCCAATGAAGGAATCCGGACCATGAGATAAAATTAAATCACTTGTCATACCAAGAGCCGCTGTTCCTGAAATTGGCCGAATAATGGCAAGCGGCAGGATTTCAGGCGGAACATGAATAGCTGTAAGAACGGGCCTTAACAGTTCGACAAGAAAGTCAAGTGCTCCTGAGGCACGAAAAACCGATATCGCGACAAGCATCCCTACTAGGAAAGGAATAATAGAAAATGATATTTCTATTCCCTCTTTTCCCCCTTCAACAAAGGTCTCATAAGTAGGAACTTTTTTAAACGTTCCGTAAAGTAAAATAATGCAAATTAAAATAGGAATCATCCATATAGATATAGCTGCCATCCATTCAATCATCTATTCCACCCCGTTCCGTTTACGTCGGTAATAAAAATAGCGGTCAATGGCGATTCCGCCGATTGCTGATATAATTGTAGCAATAATCGTTGGGAATACGATGTCAGTCGGAGAAGCAGAGTGATAGTTCAATCTAATAGCAATGACCGTTGTTGGAATTAGTGTGACACTTGATGTGTTGAGTGCTAGAAACGTTATCATCGATCGACTGGCGGATGACTTGCCTCCATTAAGCAGCTTCAGCTGTTCCATCGCTTTAATCCCGAGTGGTGTTGCCGCATTTCCAAGGCCGAATAAATTGGCCATCATATTGGATAAGATATACCCCATGGCCGGATGCTGCGGAGGAATATCAGGAAATAGCCAGGTAATCAACGGTTTAAACAAGACAGAAAGCTTGTCTAACAATCCTGCAGCCTCCGCAATTTTCATCAGTCCAAGCCAGAAGACGAGGATGCTCATTAGACCCAGACAAAGTGTAACGGCCTCTCTGGCACTAACAAATAACGCTTCATTGACCTGTTCCATTGTTCCATTTACCATAGCGAATAAAACACCTATTAAAGTCATCCCAACCCATATATAATTAACCATTTTTGATTCCCAGTATAGAAAGGAACATTTCCTTCCATACAGCACCCAAACTAGTTGAACTCATAACTTCTTTAGGTTTACCATAAAAAACAGATCGTCTTCCTATTTCTTTGCCATCAAGATAAATCACAGCTTTACCCACCACCTCAGGAATATCACGTTCATCCTTCCAATGAGGCTTCAATAAGAGATAATCAATTTTCACCTTATCTTCTTCATCTTTTTTTAATGGATAAACAAACTTCGTTTTAATATATAAATTATTTTGGTATTGTTTAATCCTGACTTTCTTTACTTCCCCAGCAAAAAGAATTTCTTCTTGATGATAGGAAGTAAACGTAGTTTCGAACATATTAATATGATCGTTCCAATCATCTGGACCATTTAACGTAACCGCAATTAAATTCATATTATCCTTCGTGGCCGTCGATACAAGGGTCCGTTTTGCCAGTTTAGTATAGCCTGTTTTCCCCCCGGTACTATATTTATATAAACTTGTCAGCAATCTATTTTTATTGGTCCATTTATAATCCCAGTTTTCCATAGAATTCGGTGCCCGATGTACTTTCGTTCCGGCTATTTTCTTATATTCGTTATTATGCATAGCGTATCGAGTTAAAAGAGCCATATCATAAGCAGTTGAGTAATGATCTTTCGTATTATCAAGTCCATGAGGATTGGTAAAATGACTATTGGTCATCCCTATTTCCTCTGCTTTCTTATTCATCAAAAAGACAAAGCCCTCTGGACTGCCGCCTACTTCTTCTGCAATCGCTGCCGCTGCATCATTGCCTGAACGAAGCATTAATCCATAAACCAAATCTTCCAGCTTCATTTTTTCACCATGCTTTAAAAAAAGTGAAGACCCTTCTGTACCAATGGCGTCATCACTTATTTTCACGGTCTTATTCATTTTTCCTGATTCAATAGCTAGTAGTGCCGTCATTATTTTCGTAATACTTGCAATCCGGCTTATCTCATGAATATTCTTTTCAAATATTACCCGGCCGCTGTCTTGATCCATTAAGATAGCGCTTCTTGCAGTAACAACGGGTTCTCCGTGCACTTTTTCCGGCAGCACTCCCGTACAAAGCAAACAAATTAACAAAAGGGGCAGCACCCTATTTAGAAATCTCAATGTATTCCCCTCGTCCCTTTAGTGGTTTTGTACAAGTTTATGCAAAGAGACAAGGGTTATTACAAGAAAAATCGAGCATCATATTCATGGATCTCTTTTAAGTACCTGTTGGACGCTATTCAATAAGGCTTCCATTTAATTGTCTGTGCTTTTTCAAAGCGTTCACTAACATTGTTCCAGTTGACCACGTTCCACCAATTATCCACATAGGCTGCTTTTTTATTTTTGTATTGTAAATAATAGGCATGCTCCCAGACATCAAGGGCTAGCAGCGGGATTGTATCCCATTGAGTTAAAATCATATGTCGTTCTGTCTGCAAGATTTCAAGTCGGTGTGCACGCGGGGACCAGACAAGGATTGCCCATCCTACTCCTTCTACTTGCTTCGCTGCCTCACTGAAATGCTTTTTAAAGGCATGAAAACTGCCAAAATCCTTCTCGATTTGCGCGAGAAGCTTGCCAGTGGGTTTCCCCCCGCCCCCTGGTTTCATACTTTCCCAGAAAATCGTATGCAAATAATGACCTGAGCCATGGAACGCAGCTTCTCGTTCCCAGTGCTTTATCAACGAATAATCATTTGTTTTTCGTGCTTTTTCCATCATTAATTCCGCTTTATTTAACCCATCAACATATGCTTGATGATGCTTATCATGGTGCAGACGCATCGTTTCTTCCGAAATAGCAGGTTCTAACGCATTATAAGGATATCCAAGCGGCGGAAGCTGATGTTTGCCAATAGGTACACTCATTTTTTCTCTATCCGGTTCATTCGTCAATATGGATGAACATTGATCCGCAAACAGGCGTAATTCCTCATTTAACATGACCAGATCTGCCTCAGTTGCTTGACCTGCTTCGATTTTATCAAGCAGTACATTAATCCTTTCGTTACAGTAAAGCATTTCACCATCTCTAAACTTACCCGGGATTAATTGAGATGTCTCTTTCAGCCACTCTCGAATATCAACTACGTACTTCTTCCATTTCTTCATTTTTTCTACCTCCTCTAGGCAACTAGCAAGCTATTTTATGAATCCTAGGAGGTATAGGTGCACAAAAAAAGCTTTATAAAATCCGCTCTGTCTAACCGCAGAATTTATAAAGCTTTATCAACTATTTTGATTGCATCATTTTTGTTCGGTAATCCGTTTCATAGAATTCCAATTCTTCACGAAATGTTTGGAAGTTTGCCTCAAGATTCTTTAGAAGCTGAACGATACGATCGGGAACCTCACCATGGAACTTAATCGAATTTTTCCCTGTGTACGCGGCACGGCTGTCTTCAAACCACCGATCAGATTTTGGAGAGAAATATTCCTCAATACATTGGTGGTAAACTCTGTATAGGGTTTTTTCTGCGGCACCTTTATGAAAGATCTCATTATTAAGGATGATCTGGCAGGTTTCTAGATTCTCCTCACAGTTAACAAGTAATCTTCTAAGCCCAGATAGGATGCCCTTATAATAGAGATCCTCTCCCAGCTTCTCTTGCTGCAGCTGCGAGAGAGTGGTTTCATTCAAGAACTCCTCAAGTCTGCTTACCGTATCGCCTAAAAACGTTCGCACATCATCAAGCTGAGATTTAACCATTGAATTACCCAACCATGAACCCTCCTCAGTAAATTTTTACAGGTATAATCAGTTTATCTGTTTACAATCGCACTTTGTCCCTGATCCAGACATTTAATTGTTTGTTTTAGGAAATCAAAGTCGAGATTTTTGAAGTAAGCGGAGAATTCTTCTTGTGAATTCAAATATAATCGTTTCCGTCTCGATAAATTGGCATCATTCATTAAACAAGCTAACGCTACAATATCATAAAAAAAGAAATTTCTTGTCATTCCTTTATAAAGAGGATTTTCAGTAAATGGTGTTAGTTCTCGCAAAAGCTCATCAAAAACCCGCAAATACACAACATGAAACCTTTTTTCTTCATTTCCTTCTTTATACCTAACGGTTGACCGATTGAAGAGATCCTCGGGTGAATTTGATTTTTCTTTTTCAAGCTCAAGACCTGCACATTCGAGAATTTCCACATCCACACCTCGATATCTCAAATATTGTCATATTAGTAGTATATTAACACATTTTCAGTGAAAATGTTATTCGATTGAGCCTTTAAATGTCTCGAAAAATAAATCTGCTTCTTCTTGTTCGAAATCCTGGTCATTTTGGCCATCTAGAGCAGGAAGTTCCTCTATCCCATTAAGTCCAAAGTAATCAAGAAATTCTTTGGTGGTTCCATATAGATAAGCTCTTCCGGAACCTTCCATTCTACCAACTTCTTTAATTAATGCTTTAGAAACAAGGGTATGAATCGGTCTCTCTGTTTTTACTCCCCGGATTTCTTCAATCTGTGCTTTAGCAATTGGCTGTTTATACGCAATAATGGCTAGTGTCTCCAAAGCAGCCTGAGATAGTCCATGAGAGCTTGATGTCTCCACCAGTTTTTTCAGATAATCCGAATGTTCTTTTTTAGTTACAAGCTGGAAAACTCCTGCAAGCTCCAGTAATTGAATGCCTCTTGATTCTTGCAGATATTCTTCTTGTAATTCAGTGATAATGTCTTTTGTTTCTGACTCAGTTAATTCTAATACTGAAGCCATTTGCTTTAACGCTAAGCCTTCATCTCCGGCTGCAAAAAGCATGGCTTCTAGTATGCCTTTCCAATTAGTAACTTCCAACTGCTCCTACACCTTCCTTAGCTGCAACAAAGATCTCAGAAAAATTCGTATCTTGTTCCACATGGATTTGATTTAATTTCATTAACTCCAATACGGCCAAAAAGGTAATGACGATATGTTCCTTTTCAGGTTCAGGGAATAGAGAAAAGAAGCTGGTTCTGCCGCTTAAGGAACGAAGATTCGTTAATATTTCGCCCATTCTCTTATCTATAGATATTTCTTGTCTAGTCACCTTGGTATGTAATGGCTTCTGTAATTTTTGCCGGCGAAGCAATTTTTGCAAGGCTCCCAGCATGTCATACAAGCTGATATTCAGTTCTGGCTTCACCGTTTCCGTTTCCTTAGTGAATTCCGAGAAATCACTCGGCGGTTTTGAGAAAAATAAACTCCGCTCTTCTTCTAACGTTTTAAACTCTATCGCAGCTTGCTTATATTTTTTATATTCGAGCAGCTTTTCAACGAGTTCCTCACGAGGATCCTCTTCAAGCTCCACCCCATCTTCATCATAGGATGTCTCGTCCTCATGTTTAGGCAGCAGCTGCTTACTCTTAATCGCCAGCAAGGTAGCAGCCATCACTAAATATTCACTTGCAATATCTAGTTCGAGACTCTTCATCGTATGGATATACCCAAGGTATTGTTCAGTAATTTCAGCCATCGGAATATCATAAATATCAATCTCCAGCCGATTGATTAAATGAAGAAGTAAATCCATCGGACCTTCGAATGCATCAATTTTAATATTATAACCCACTATAAAACCCCACTATAAATCATGATTGTCTTGTTTGTTCATCGAGTTCCATCCTTTAGTATAGAGGATTGCCTTGTTTTATCCAATAACAATCTTCGTTTTCAGCTATTGAAAAATTTCCTAGCCCGTCTTTTATAAAATACAGGCCGGAGCCCATACATAAATTTCTCCCGTGCATATTTTAAAAAGGTAAGCAGTAAGAAGTTAAAGGAGGTACTTACATGGGAGAAGGCGGATTCGGTTTCGGAGGCGGCTTTGCATTAATCGTAGTACTGTTCATTTTGTTAGTCATCATAGGTGCATCCTGGTTATAAACTAATCGGGGTATCAAAACCTGCTTGCCATAATGGCAAGCAGGTTTTTCTGTAAACATTCAAGCTCAAGATCTCATATGATACAATTAGGATAAATTTTTCGGAAGGGATGTTTGCAAATGAGCTATCCAGCTGAATATATTGATTACTTAGTCGAATTTCATGGAAGCCGTGATTATTTTGAGTGTCATGAAATTCTTGAGGAATATTGGAAAGAGGTTTCACCTGGTGAACGGGATTCACATTGGGTCGGATTTATCCAGCTTGCTGTCGCACTCTACCATCAACGGCGTGGGAATTACAATGGTGCAGCAAAAACGATAAAAAAAGCGAAAGAAATCCTTTCAAAAAAAGAAGATGTTATAACTGAACTCGGAATGAACCCGAAAGAATTGCTCGATATGATTACGCTAATTGAAAGACACATACATAACCAAACCCCTTATCAGAGCATCACTCTCCCATTAACTGATACAGAATTGATAAATGTCTGCCAGACTTCCTGTAAGAATTCCGGGTTTTCCTGGTGTATGCCAAGCAATTTAAACAATGCCGATCTCATACATCGTCACACATTACGAGACCGCACAGAGGTCATTCAGGAAAGAAACAGGCAGTTGCGGTTACGCAGGAAAAAAACACAAACGTAAGCATAAAAAAAGCGATTCCTATAGGAATTGCTTCTTTTTTATTTTTTAATAGACAACAAGCCAAAGAAAAAAGCTATCCATTACCAGGAATAGCATCTTTTCTTCTATTTATGCAGGTGTTTCATTTCCGGGCAGATTACATTTACCAAAAAACTCCGCTACATCATCTGTCGGTTGGACCTCTTTATCGGGATACTGCTCAATGATTGCTTTCACCATTGCCTTGCCCACACCTTGGGCCCTGAAGGAAGGATTGACAGAAATATGCTGAATTTTAATGATTCCTTCTTGAGAAAGATTAAGACCAGCCACACCAATTATTTCTTCTTCTTTCCATAGCAAAAGCTGCAAACTTTCATCAGATTCGTAATCCTTCATTGTCGTCTGTAATTTTTTTATGTCCTTTAAATCCGGCATAAACGACAATAAGCCCATTGCAATTTTTTCATGATTTTTTTTATATCTTATAAACATAGGATCCCTCGTCACTTAAGTACGTAGTATTTTTAAGAATATAGTACATCATACATAATAATACCTGTTCTTTCAATGCTACCCTAATTAGCATTCTCCTCGGTCAAACGATGAACACCCAGTAAATAATTCCCCAAACCAATCCCATCACTAGCAGGAGCGCAAGCAAGATATAGTTGTTTTGTTTCATAACAGCATAGCTCTCCTTCACCCGGTAAGTTCACGCATCAACTTTTATATGTCGATTCCATTCTACTATAACAAGTCTTTACTGACAAATCAGGTTTTAATCTTTTTGTAAAATACTTAGAAGGTAAAGACTTTTTCGTTCGTATTCTATATTTTTCTTTGTAACTTTAGGTGAATCTGCTTATACTAGATAGCAGCTAGAAATTTCCTTTTAATTTAAAGTGAATCTTTTTGTATCGATTTTCGTCTAGCATAATAAGGAGGCAGACTATGAAACAGATCATGATAAAAAAGTATTGTATTATTGCTTTAATTTTATGTTTATTCTTCCCAATTCGTGCTTTTGCTGATGCGGCAGTTGGGGATCAAGTGGTAACACTGGGTGAAAATTTGACCACTGAACAAAAAAACATGCTGCTCGCTGAAATGAAAGCACCTGCAGATGTAGAAACCTTAACCGTCACTAACCAAGAAGAGCATGAATATCTTGGGAAGTATATTGCTAAACGATTAATTGGAACCAAAGCGATATCCTCTTCTTCTATCACACTAGAAAAAGCAGGTACAGGTTTGACGGTGGAAACAAAGAATATTAATTGGGTTTCAGAAGAAATG
>NZ_JAZVJO010000455.1:0-6063 GCF_059453735.1 Peribacillus sp.
CGTAACTTATTTACATTAGAAAGAGGACTCCCCTAAACAGGGAAGTCCTCTTTCTATATTTTATGGCATTTGTTTAGTTAATTATTCATTATAGACTTCTTTGAAGAGGAATTAACAGCAGCCTCCGCCGCCGAAACCTCCGCCAAATCCACTGCATCCGATAATGACTAAAAGGATGAATAACACAATTAAAAGAGCGAAGCCGTTGCCAAATCCACCACAACCTCCGCCATAACCACCTGCACCAGGACCAACACCTGACATATAATAACCTCCTCAGATTATAACTTACTTTTTTAAGGCTTTCGGTTTTTTTCTTTTCCTATTGCCTAATTCATATTATGTTGGCATGGGAAAAACGTTTGCAGTTTTAGGTAAAATGGGCGCTTGAAGTTGATAGTAAGTTACTGCCGGCATTGGATTTAATTGAGTGGTTCTTTCGGCGGATTTATTGTCCTATTTTAAAAATTATAGACAGACAATCATAATGAATAGTGGTTAAACACTGCAATTTAACTTGTTTATCGATATAATGTTTACAATACCAGAAAACTGGAGAATGAAGGGGAAATAAACAATTGGAAACAGTATTTGTATATAAAGATGAAGTATCAAATAGATTTTGGAGGATTACTCGTTCAGGATTGTCCTATATTGTTATGTATGGTAAAGAAGGATCTGTAGGGATGGTAAAAACAAAAACATTCGAAACAGAAGAAGATTGTGACAACGAAGTGAAACGGCTCATTCAATTAAAATTGAAAAAAGGCTACCAGCCGGCTTCGTCTGTTGGCCTAATGATTAAAGAAACGACCTTAACAGAAGAGTTATTTTGGGAGCTGCTTGAAAAAGCACGTACAACAGGAGATGATCCGGAAGACGGTCTTGAATGGCTGGTCAATTATTTGTCTACAAAATCAATCAAGGATATTGTGAATTTTGATTACCATTTTCATGAGTATTATATGAAGTCATATACATCCGATCTCTGGGCAGCTGCGTACATCATTATGGGTGGATGTTCAGACGACAGTTTTGATTATTTTAGAGCATGGCTTCTTTTTCAAGGAAAAAAAGTGTATGAATCGGCAATTGAAAATCCTGAATCTCTTATTCCTTATCTAAAGCAATTGGGGGAACAAGGGGAAGTACCTCAGTTAGAAGAGATTCTCTTTGCTGCTTGTGAGGCTTATGAAAAGAAAACTGGCAATGATGATGAAGATTACCTAGCAATCTATGAAAAATTAACAAAGGATCCATTTATACAGCTTGAGCTTGATTTAGATTGGGATGAGGATAATGAAGAAAGCTTGAAAGCAATGTTCCCAAGACTATGGGAATTGTATGGGGAAAGTCCCTTAGAATAGTTTCGAGGGGGAATTTAAATGGAATACAGGACTATCGATCCAATTCATGATCGTGAGATGATTATCGCCTTTCGAAAGGATTCCTATGTGGTCAGCTTTGGTCATTCATCGGGTTTTGGTGATGAAGACGATTATGTTACTCGTATTAGCGAATGTGTCCTTCGTTTCCCAGAAGGGCAGGTAATCGCCCGAGGAAGATGGACAACCAATAGGGCAATTAGAGCTTCAAATCATAAATTATGAAGGAAGAGAAATAGGCTATGCGAACCTATTTTACTTAGCCGCTGACTATCGCGGTAAGGGACGGGGATCCGAATTGATTTCTTATGCTGAGGATTTTTTTCGTAAGCAAGGTGTCAAGGAATATCAGTTGAGGGTGTCAACTGATAATAGTCGGGCTTTATCTCTGTACGAGCGCTCAGGCATGTATAAACTGCAACTCGAGAGGCTGCAGAATTCCGTTTGGAGAATGAGAAAAGAGTTATAGGTGGTTATTACTCTCATAGCGAACAAGTCAGCTCTTACGATTAAGGGCTGGCTTCTTTGTGGAGATTTTAGGGAAAAAATTAGCTGGTGAATTGAAATATGGAGATAATAATTTTAGGTTTGAACATACTGCTGACACAAATGCGAGGTATGCTTAAGGTAAAAAGGCACGAACGCTCTTATTAGCGGCTAAATCTTAAGGTTTGTTGGCGCTAAAGCGTTTGTTCGATATACTTAACTGGTAAGAGGAGGCCTTGTGAATGAAGAAAATACTAGTGGTTGAAGATGAGAAAGCGATCTCGATGGTACTGAAGGCCTATCTTCATAGAGAGGGCTTTGAAGTTATACAAGTGTTTGATGGATTGGAAGCTATAGATGTCTTTATGGAATGGGAACCGGATTTAGTATTGCTTGACGTAATGCTTCCTGGTAAGGACGGATGGGAAATTCTTAAAGAAATCCGCGAAAAAGATGCCTGTCCTGTTATTATGCTCACGGCATTAGGGGAAGTGGATTATCGCCTCTCAGGCTTTAATTCGGGTGCGGATGACTATATATCCAAGCCATTTGTTGCAGACGAAGTAGTGGCTCGCGTACATGCTGTTCTTCGAAGATCACCAAGTTTAGTAACATCAGAAAAGAAAATCCGACAGTATGGCAGTCTAAAGGTTGACATGGGAACATATACGGTTTTTGTTAATGGAGAGGAAGTTGTTATGACACCTCGCGATCTTTCTTTGTTTGTGTTTTTTGCAAGCAACCCAAATCAGATATTTACAAGAGAGCAGCTAATAGAACAGGTGTGGGGAATGGATTATGATGGGAGCGATCGTGCGGTGGATCTTGCCATCAAAAGGATGAGGAAGGCCTTAGATAAATGGCCTGATTCGGAAGGAGAAATCAAAACTTTGCGGGGAATGGGGTATCAATTGCTAGTTTATGAAAACTAAAAAACGAACGACGCTGCTACGCTATTGGACAACCCGTTATTTAATTACGCTCACCACCGGGTTATTGGTTTTATCTATATTTTCATTATGGTGGATGGAAAAAACCGCCCTCGAATATCGTTTAAGTCTATTAAAGTACTTAGCAGATGAAACATCTGACCGAGCGATAAAGGACAATGGACAAATTGTGGTTGGTCCGCTCCTTTCTGAGATTGTTGAGGAAAGAGAGAAAATTCTTCATTTAAATGAACAGCCGATTATCTATATTGTCGATCCGGATGGAGAAATCATATATACGATGCCGCAGCTATATATTAAGAGTGAAGATAATGTGCTCCCGAGTGTCATTATGAATAATAAAGACACGATTCAAAAAGTTACTATTAATGATGAAAACCAGGTCTATGTCGTGAAATCTCCAATTAGGGATGATAGTAATAAGATTAAAGGCTGGGTTGTCATTGCCCAAGAAGAGGGATCTTTGACCGAGATTAACCAGGATCATGGTTTACTAGCCATTATGATGGGGGGTCTGCTCATAATGGGCTGGGGGGTTATTTACGTTCTTTCTAGACGAATATCCAAACCCATTCAAAACGTTGCGAAGGCTGCGTCTCAGGTTCGTGAGGGGAATTATAATATTTACCTTAAGGAAGAAGATAGTCATGAGGAAGAAATCTATGAACTGGTTGAGTCTTTTAAAGAAATGACGACTCGTTTGAAGCAGATGGAGAAACTGCGAGCAGAATTATTTGCAGGTGTTACACATGATCTAAAAACGCCGGTAACATCTATCAGCGGGTTGATACAGGCAGTGAAGGACGAAGTTGTGACAGGTAAGGAAAGTAAAGAATTTTTAAATATTTCCTTAAAGGAAACACTACGACTTCAAAGAATGATTGAGGATTTACTTGATTATAACGCGATGGCAGCCGGATCATTTAAAATGCATGTAAAGAGTGAGAATATGACCTCATTTTTAAAAGAAGTTTGTTATCACTGGCAGATCACACAAGAAGATCAGAACTTTGAGTTAGTAGTGGATCTTCCTAATGAGGAAATTTGGGGGAAAATGGATTCTATGCGCGTTCAAGAAATCCTGATTAACTTGCTTAATAATGCCAAACAGGCATTAGATGAAACCGGGACGATTAGAGTTGTTCTTTATGAATTGAGCGGAGAACAGGTATGTATTGATATCATCGATAATGGAAAGGGAATTCCGCAACATGAACAAGAATTTATTTTCGAACCATTTTATCGCGGACAAAAGAAAAAGCTAAAGGTACGCGGTTTAGGTCTTGGTCTGCCATTTAGTAGAATGCTGGCAATTGCGCAGCATGGAAATCTTGTTCTGAAAGAAAGTAATGAAGAGGGAACTATTTTTACAATTAGTTTTAAGAAAGCATCGCCTGAGTAAACGTGATAAATAGAAAAACAGAGGATTGCCTGAATGACAGGCAATCCTCTGTTTTCGTTACTCAAGCATTAATTAAACTAATAGCTCTCCATAATTGTACATGTCTGACTTGACGTGGTAAAAATCTGCCCATTTCTTCTTCATTATAGCCTGCATGAAGATTTTTTGAATCGAATATGATTGGTCGGCGAAGTAAATCCGGATTTTTTTGAATGATTTTGCAGAGTTCATTTAGTGGTGTATTATTTATATCGATATTTAGATTTTTGAATTTCTTAGAACGGGTTGAAATAATTTCATCTGTTCCGCCTTCTGTTTTACGTAGAATCGCTTTAATTTCATCCACACTTAAAGGCTGTGCATAGAGATTACGTTCATTATAAGCAATATTATTTTTTTGTAACCATGATTTAGCTTTTCTGCAAGCCAGACTGCTCGGCGTCGTGTAAATTGTAACCATTGATATCTACTCCTCTAATAAAGATAATTTTTAAAAGTTACGTAATTTTTAATTTAAGGTCAATTCATATTTGTCATTTTCTAGGAAAGGTAAAACGAGTTTATTACCCTATATACATACTTTACAGTGGTTATGTGTCAGCATCATGTCAAATGATCACTTTTCTGATGAAAAATAATTAAATTTTCGCGACAAGCCCTCTTTCCAGTGATTATTTATCTTTTAGAGCAGGCTATGGTATAATCAACGGAATAAGTTGAATCAATGAAATGAGGAAGAATTTTTGTTAACATTTGAAGAAAAATTGCAGATTATTGAAACATTCCCTGAATTGCAGCGTAAAGATATATCATTAGGCCGCGTTAATTTCCACTTTGAAGAAAGTGTACAGGATAAGAAGATTGTTGTTCAGAATTTACATCCTAACGGAAATGGGTTTGTGTTTGCAGGTCATTTGCCATATAAACAAAGAGATAAAAAAGGCTTGGTTAATATTCGTGATTGCTCAGAAGCAGAGTTACGTGAACTGCTAGAACAAGCAATTGCTTATTTATCAAAAGAGCCTGCTGGAATAGAAAAGCAAGTAGAAGCTGCTGATTGTGAAGGAACCTGGGTTGGACGTAATCAACAAGAGTTGACTCTTGTTCGGGAGGACCAGCTCTGGAACGTTTATGCGGGATCTAATTTGGAAGAATGTTTCGAATCTCCAGTTGAAGCGGAGCGATACTTACAAGAAGAAGGTTTCCGTAAGAAAAGGTAAAACATAAAAATTGCCGTTCCCTGGATTGGGGGAACGGCAATCTTTTTTTATTTATGAAAAGAAAAATGGACGAAGAGTTACACTCTTTGTCCATTTCAGTTTGTCGACAAAAGAGGTCAGGAATGTTTCATTCCGGACCTCTTTGAGTTTTGAACACTTTTCATGGAGGTTTTCTGGTATATAAAGACTGTTCATGGCATCTTTCTAGGCCGGCCTACTTCCAAATACAGATCAACCTTGACCAGATCATAAGTGAAAGAAAAACCCAGGGCTTCTTCCATTTTGCGGACCAAATGGTACTCGGGAACAAGCTGGTCTAATGCGACCATTTCAAGCTGACCACGTTGCATTAAATGGGTTTTCGAAAGGATCCTTATCAAGTTTATTTTAAAATAGAACGGATTTAACTTTTGAGATTGCATTTAGAAAGGCAGTTGATGGAAGTGTTGGCGTGAAGACTCCTGCGGGAATAGCAGGACAGGTGAGACCCCGCAGGAGCGTAAGCGATGAGGAGGCTCCCCGCCTGGAATGGAAATCAACACCACATTTTAGAAGATAAAAAAGAAAACTGTAGACAAACTCGATTTTCATCGAGTTTGTCTACAGTCTGAAATGGACAC
>NZ_JAZVJO010000456.1:0-5975 GCF_059453735.1 Peribacillus sp.
GTACCTGCTGATGATTCTTTTTGAAGCTAAATGGCAAAATGATGCCCGCCTATAACTCTTACAACCTTCAGCGTTCTCATCCACTTGCTGTCTGAAATGCTTGGATTATAAAAATAGAGTTCGTGATACGCATAATCCTGAATCGCGATGGCTTCATTCACTGCACGTTGCGCATCTTCGCCCGCTGGTTGATTAATCGCGCCATCGTCGACAGGCGAGAATTGTCCCTCTTGATATATAACATCTTTAATTGAATCAGGGAATTCTTCATCTTGTACACGATTTAATACTACTGCCGCAACAGCTACCTTCCCATTATATGGTTCACCCTTTGCCTCTGCATGAACAAGCCTGCTGAGCAGTTCCTTATGCGGTTCGCTGATCACAGAAGGAATGGTAAAGGTATCACCTGGGTTCGCAACATTATTTTCATTTTCATTCACATCTTTAAGTACTTGTATAGGAACGCCATACATTTTAGCTATGTCCCATATGCTTTCACCTTGTTTTACAGTATGTTTTTTTGTATTTTTGTTTGCTAGAGTTTCACTATTCATTGGAAATGTAACGCCGAGTATTAAGATTCCAAGAGTAACAGCAAAAACGAATGAAGTAAATGTTCTCATCTTGTCTCCTCCTTGTTAAGCATTCAACAAGGATAACAAACTCGACAAACAATTTCAGCTCTAAATTTTTACCAAGGAAACAGAGGAATTTATTCACATGGAATGCGCGGAAAAACTTAACTCTGTACTTTACGTGCTTCCCATTCTTCACGTAGGATACCCATTCGAATGGAATCATAATATTGACCGTTATAGTAGCGGCATTTACGCAGCCGACCCTCTATCTGCATCCCTATTTTTTTTCCTACTGCAATCATTCGTTCGTTCCCTGACCAGGTAGTTATCCCCACACGCGCAATTTCACTGAGTTGAGAAAATAAATAGTCTGTATATAAAGAGAGTGCTTCTGTACCAAATCCGCCCTGCCAATAGTTAGGCTTATAAATGGTAATCCCCATTTCCAGCCATCTTGTCGCCTCATTTTCCCAATAAAAAATCACCGTACCAATGATTTCCTCACCAACAAGAATGACCATCTGGGAATAAATCCCCATCGCTTCATCCATCATTAGTTCGTTTAACTCTTGATCATAATACATCTCAAAATCCGGACGATTGAATTCGTAATACGGGGCATCCCACTTTTTCCATTCTGGATTTTCTTCACCATAGCGCAGGTTCCATAGTTCTGAAATATCCTGTGGTTGAACATTTCGTATACTAATTTTCTCTCCATCGATCCGCAAATTACTCAAAAGCAAATTCCCCCAATTTTTTATTCTATCTTTTACTATTCAACAATAATACCTGCATTCCTGCTCATTGTTGAAATAATTCATCAGGACCTTACGATTTTAATAAATACTTGGCGCTCACGAGGTCCGTCAAATTCATAGAATTGAATCCCTTGCCATCTCCCTAACAGCAATCTCCCTTTGTGAAGAATCACTTGTTGTGAGGAGCCGACTGTACTCGCTTTGAGATGTGCAGCAGTATTTCCCTCTTCATGCTGATCAAGCGTATGATTCCAAGGATATAATTCATCTAACCTTCTCATTACATCTGCTGCTACATCCGGATCAGCATTTTCATTTATGGTAATCCCTGCAGTGGTATGAGGACAATAGATGACTACCATTCCTTCTTCAACAGCCGATTCATTAGTAAATGAAATAATTTCTGGAGTAAGGTCAATTACCTCATCTCTTTTGGTCGTATGAAGTGTAATTTTTTTAAACATATTTCTGCCTCCCTGTATAATAGTAGTATTATTCCTTTACCCTATTTTAGCCAGAAAAATCAGCAAACTTCCCCCACCTGTCTATTTATCTATTCGCTTTTTATTTACATAGGCCGCCATTTTTGCAAACTCTCGTTCAAACTCTTTTATTTCACGTTTTGAAACCTGCCTATTACCATAACGGACATCTTGATAGATCGAGATTATTCTCTCTTTGGCACTCACACTATCATGAGGCAGCCTTGATAACCAGATTGAAAATCCTTCCGCTTTTCGTCTGGCAAATGGTGCTGCTAGTTTCATTTCCCATCCATAAACTTTTTTGCGAATTAAGTGGTGTGGAGGTTTAATCACCCTTTCTTCTGGTAAAGGTACCAGCTTGGTTTTCGTTTTAGGCCGGACATTTACGGTCATTCCTAGATTTCCCCTTCTCTTCAGACGACGGCTTAGCAAGATTACAAATCCTAGTAACATTCCTCCAAATAAAAGATAACCGCCTATCATTGGATCAGATGTACCTGCCTCTTCATTCAAAAACATTCCCATCATGTCTTCAGAAGGTTCTTCTTTCATCTCTTCCTTTGTTTGCAGACCAAGCAATAGATCTACTCCATTATTCAGTACAGGACCAGTTACAAAAGCTGATCCTGTAAACACAACAAATAATAGATACTTACAGATGGCTAGGAAGATTGGGAGCAGTAAGTATATAAACATTCCTCCACTAGTGGCTGCGAAACAGATGGTTAGTCGACTTCTTGCTAGTTTAACCGTATGACTTTCTAGTAAAATCATTAAGGCGGCAATCATCAAGAAGAGACCCAGCATGACCCGACTGATTGCTACACCCGACTGGCTGAGACAAACGAGTACAATTAATCCACAGAAGAGTGCTTTCTGTTTGTTGTTTTTACCACTCAAAAAAAGAATATAAAAAGACAAAGTGAATAAAATCGAATACGTAAATCCTGTATTAACTAAAATGAAAATGCAAAAAAACACACTACTTAAAAAACTAATTTTCAACATGATTGATTGTTTTATCGACAACCATTGAACACCACATAGTAGGAGTATAAACAGACTAAACCATACCGAATGTATACCAGCGGATAAACCAATTACCAATAGAATAAGAAAATTATATAGAAAGAGCAGCATTGGTTCCTCCTTCTGATAAATGACCATGTTCGTTGACATGGACTACTTCACCCTCTAAATTCCCTCTTATGCCGGTACCGCCGACCAATATAGTTAAAACGGATGGTGCTTGTAATTCTTTTATATACGTAAGAAAAGCAGTCTCTGAATAGGCCGCTCCCGAGGTAGAAAGTTGAGCAAGCACCGTTAACGATGCAGCCAAGTGCTCTTTGCCTTCGCGTAAATTAAGGGAAAGAGGTCTTCCCCCTTTATAGATATTAATAAATAATTCAAAAGGCAGGTTTTTAGAGGTCATATATTGACACAGAAATGCTGTATATGAGATTAAGTCTTCAAATCTCGAGTGAAAACGATGTCCAGAAGCAGACAAATTTAAACAAATGGTTACCCCGCTATGTGTGACAGGCTGATATTTTTTTGCCACCAGCTGTTGCATTCTTAAAGAAGCCTTCCAATGAATGTGCCTAAAACTTTCAGATTCATACTGCTTAACCCCAGAAACAGCAGATGCATCTTCTAGATAAGACAACCTGCTTTGTTGGCTACCAGGCATTAGTCTTTCTAAACGTTGAATATTGCGAATAGGTTTAATCAATGGATACACGAGAATCTCCGTTTGCAGCGTCGGCAGTACAGGAAAGTAGATTGTACTCGTCCTAAACCAGTCATAGATAATCAATTCTACGTTTTCCATTTTATAAAGTCCGCGCTTTTGAGGTCTGATTGAAAGCCGCCATTCAATAGAGTCTTTTGCCGGAATGAAGAACGGATATACCCGCCGGTCTGAAAGAACGCCGTCTCCAGATTCTATTAATACACCTTCTGTCTCAATTGTCTCATTTAATTCAAATGATAATTTCCCGCTTGGAATCGACAGTTTTGCATTATTTCGAACGCCGATCCCGATAACAGCTTCATTTCCTGGAAAAACCCGATACCGTCGATTTTCATTTAATACCTGCATGGCTGTCGTTATACGAATTGTATAATAATGAACCATAATTGCGTATGTATAATAGATAAGAATACAAGTCATCACGACTGGATGTTTTAAAAAAATCAGTTCCCAAACGAAGATAATGATTGTGCTCATAATCACTTTATCACTTAAGAAAAATGCCTTATCGATATGTGGGTTCCGCTTCATCGAGAGATCTCTACCGGCACATCGACTTCTTGAAGAATTTGCTCTGCGATCTCTCTGCGGCCAGATGTCAGTGCCCCTTCCATAGTTAATGTGATTCGGTGCGATGCTATTGCTGGAAAGACGAACTGCACATCCTCCGGTATACAATAGCTTCTGCCCATATATAGTGCTTTTGCTTGAGAGGCCTTCAACAAAGCTAGTGTAGCACGCGGGCTAAGACCTCTCTCGCAGTACTTACTTGAACGTGTGGCAGCTATTAACTGAAGAATGTAATCCTCTACAGGTTCACTCACAAGTATTCGCTTTGTTTCAACTTGTAAAACGAGTAATTCTTCCTGTGTGATACAGACTGAAAGTGTATCAAGAGGTTGGTGTTCTCGAAACCGACGTATAATGGTTCGTTCTTCGTCCATTGAGGGATACCCAAGAGGAATACTCATAAAGAAACGGTCAAGTTGAGCATCTGGAAGCGGGAAGGTTCCCTGTGATTCCAACGGATTTTGGGTAGCTATTACAATAAATGGAGATGGCAGTTTAATCGTTTCACGTTCGAGTGTAATTTGGCGCTCTTCCATTGCCTCTAATAAACTCGATTGTGTCCGCGGCAATGCACGATTGATTTCATCAGCAAGCAAAATATTTGTGTAAACCGGTCCTAATCTTTTTTCAAAATCATTCGATTTAGGATTAAAATACTCTATGCCGGTAATATCACTTGGCAAAACATCGGGCGTGCATTGGATTCTAGCGAATTGTCCGCCCATGCTCTTAGCCAACGATTTAGCAAGCAGCGTCTTGCCTGTTCCTGGCACATCTTCAAGCAAGACATGTCCGCTGCATAAGACCGATTCAATAAGCAGCTCAATCGCTGTTTCATTTCCAACAAATACTTTCTGAATGTTCTTCTTCAGCTTCTGTAAAGATTCCATATTCGCACCCCAAAATTCCAATTTTTCTACATCTTTCTATCTTCGACATATTAAAAGGAAATTCCTGTTATATCGAGGGAATGAACAGAAAAACCCCCGCAGGAAACTTCCTGCGGGGGTTTTTTTACAACTATTTATCCTTGAAGTAACAGCTGTTCTGGATCTTCAAGTAAATCTTTAAGTGTAACAAGGAAGCCTACAGCTTCTTTTCCATCAACAATACGGTGGTCATAAGATAACGCAAGATACATCATTGGTCTGTTTTCAATTGCGTCACCAACAGCGATCGGACGCATTTTAATTGTATGCATACCTAGAATCCCAACTTGCGGGGCATTAAGGATTGGTGTAGACAGCAGAGAACCAAACGTTCCGCCATTCGTAATCGTAAATGTTCCGCCTGATAAATCCGATAGAGCAAGCTTATTATTACGAGCTTTCACTGCAAGGTCAGCAATGTCTTTTTCGATTTCACCAAAGCTTTTACGATCCGCATCACGAACGACAGGAACAACAAGGCCTTCGTCAGTTGATACGGCAACACCGATATCATAAAAGTTCTTTTTATGAATTTCATTTCCATTGATTTCAGCGTTAAGTAATGGGTATTTCTTTAATGCTGCAACAGCAGCTTTCGTAAAGAAAGACATAAATCCAAGTTTTGTATCATTATTTTTGATAAATGATTCTTTATGTCGTTTACGTAGATCCATCACTGCTGATAAATCAACTTCATTAAAGGTAGTCAGCATCGCTGCTTCACTTTGTACTTGAACTAAACGTTTAGCTATCGTTTGACGACGGCGGGACATCTTAATAATTTCGACACGGTCATCCTGTTGAGCCGGAGCAGCTTTAGGTGCTGATGCTTGTGGAGCTGCTGCTTTAGGTGCTGGTGCAGCACTTGCTGCTTCAACATCCTGTACACGTAC
>NZ_JAZVJO010000457.1:0-9967 GCF_059453735.1 Peribacillus sp.
CCTTTTTATTAATTTGACCTAGTCTATTAGATTAAATATAAATATCGTAAAGGAGATACATATAGTTGAATTCAAAATACCTAGACTTACTTGTCCAAAAATATGATTGTGAAGAAAAAGTAGCAACAGAAATTATTAATCTGGAATCGATCCTTAACCTACCAAAGGGTACTGAGCATTTTGTTAGTGATTTACATGGGGAGTTTCAGGCATTTCAACATGTGTTGAGAAATGGCTCCGGAAATGTAAAAGAAAAAATTAAAGACTTGTTTCAAGATGTCCTTTTAGAAAAAGAAATCAATGAATTTGCGACTTTAGTTTATTATCCTGAAGAAAAAATAAAGTTAATTAAGAATCAATTTGATAAGAAACAAGAATTAAACCAATGGTATACCGTTACCATTGAGCGAATGATCAGGCTTATTTCTCATGCCTCTTCAAAATATACACGGTCAAAATTGCGTAAAGCGCTGCCGGGTCAATTTGTGTTTATTATTGAAGAGCTGCTATACAAAACGAATCAAGTAAATAAGGAGAAATATTACAAAGAAATTGTCGAGCAAATTATCTCCTTAGGTCAAGCTGATAAACTATTAACGGGGCTCGCGTATACCACTCAAAGATTAGTTGTCGATCATCTACATGTAGTTGGCGATATTTATGATCGAGGACCTGAACCTGATAAGATTATGGATACACTGATTAATTATCATTCGGTTGATATTCAGTGGGGAAACCATGATGTGCTTTGGCTGGGTGCTTATTCTGGGTCAATGGTTTGTTTAGCTAATATTATTCGTATCTGTGCAAGATATGACAATCTGGATATTATCGAAGATGTATATGGAATCAACCTGAGACCTTTGTTAACGCTTGCCGAGAAGTACTATGAAGACAATCCAGCTTTTCGAACTAAGGTGGACTCAGAACAGAAACGATCGAAACATGAAAAATTACAGATAACAAAAATTCATCAAGCAATCGCAATCATCCAGTTTAAACTCGAAATGCCTATTATAAAGAGGCGTCCTTATTTTAATATGTCAGAAAGACTTTTGCTTGAGAAAATTGATTATGATAAGAAAGAAATAACGATTTATGGGAGCACTTACACGCTTGAAAATACTTGCTTTGCTACCGTGAATCCAGAGCAGCCTGAACAGCTGATGGAGGAAGAAAAGCAAGTTATGGAAAAATTATTGTTCTCGGTACAACATTCAGAAAAGCTGGCCAGACATATGAATTTCCTTATGAAAAAAGGGAGCCTCTATCTAAAATATAATGGAAACCTTTTAATACATGGTTGTATTCCTTTAGACGAAGAAGGTAATATGGAGAAAATGTCCATTGACAGCAACACGTATTCAGGACGAGAATTACTTGATGTTTTTGAACGTTATTTACGACATTCTTTTGCCCATCCTGAAGAGACTGATGATTTAGCGACAGATATGGTCTGGTATTTATGGTCAGGAGAATATTCATCCCTTTTTGGTAAAAGAGAAATGACAACTTTTGAGAGATACTTTATTAAGGACAAAGTAACTCATAAAGAGAGAAAGAATCCATACTATCATTTACGTGAAAAGGAAGAAATTTGCCGCAAAATTTTAGCTGAATTTGATTTGGATCCTGATACAGGTCATATTATAAATGGCCATACACCAGTGAAAGAAATTGATGGAGAAAATCCCATTAAGGCAAACGGCAAAATGATGGTGATTGATGGAGGTTTCTCAAAGGCCTATCAGTCAACCACAGGCATAGCAGGATATACATTATTGTATAATTCCTTCGGTATGCAGCTGGTAGCCCATAAGCACTTTAATTCAAAAGAAGATGTTTTATTGAACTGGACAGATGTTTTATCCATAAAAAGAGTTGTAGATAAAGAATTAAAAAGAAAAAAGGTTAGAGAAACCAATATTGGAGAGAAAATAATACAGGAAATATCTATTTTAAATAGTTTAAGAGAATACCGCTATATGGATTGACGTAAGGAATTAGAAACAGGAACATTGTTCCTGTTTCTTTATTTTAGCAAGAACGTCGACATGTTAAATGTACAGTCGAAGGTAGTGGATTAAACGAAGCTGCTTTTTTTTGTAGATAAGCTCATTTATATTTTGCACATAGCATAAGAAAAACTGTTGGTATCGACGACTTCTTCAAACATCACATTCTCGGAATCTGTAAGAGGATTAAATATAAAAATGTCGAATATAAAATAAATATGAGGAAGTTGAAGTATTGGAGGAGATATTTTGAAAACATATGAAATTGAAAATACTAGTCCGACAGTGGAAGAATTCAAATATTTGTGTGAGTCTGTTGGATGGAGTGACTTTATAAATTTTGAAGTGGTGGAAACATCACTAAAGAATTCTATATACTGTGTCACAGTCAGAGAAAATGAACAAATAGTGGGGATGGGGAGAATTGTTGGGGATGGAGCTATCTATTTCTATATACAAGATATCGTGGTTCATCCAACTTATCAGAATAATGGTATTGGAAAGGAAATAATGAAAAGGTTGGTTGATTTTTTACATACCAATGCGCCTGATCAAGCGTTTATCGGTTTATTTGCATCACAAGGAAATGAGTCTTTTTATGAGAAATTTGACTTTGAAGATTACTCACCCAATATGACAGGAATGTTTACGGTAATTTCAAAAAAAATTAAATGATTTACCAGATGAGCTTTGGAAAAAGGACCTATTCATAGGGGGAAACAGAGTTTCGCTAGTGAAATATTTTACAGGATTGGTCGAACATGATTTTCATCATATTCGAAAGATACAAAGTGTATTCGACTTTAACGGTAATCTTATCTATAGCATTGTTACCATAGCCTTTTCCAGATCTTCAGTAACAAAATGAATAGGTGTTTCTTGATTTTCAAGTACTAACGAGATAAGGTTTAACTTTCTTTGAATCTGAATTTGTCAGATGAATACCCCTTTAAAACGAAGTTGTTTTGTCATTTATATGTAAATGATGGCAAATGCTTTCTTCAAGCAATGAACAAGGGTTTACTATCACATTACTTAAAGAGACGATTCAGGATACTGAATCGTCTCTTTCGTATAAAATCACTGTTTTGTTTGCGCTTTTCTTGGTTTGCTTTTTTTACTATTTTTGGTATTTCGATATTGTGAAGGAGACATATTTGTTACTCGTTTAAAAGACTGTGCAAAAAATGATTGAGAAGAAAATCCAGTAATGGCTGAGATATTAGACACTGGGTAGTTGGTAGTTTCCAATAATATCTTACTTTCTCGAATACGCATTTGGATGAGGTATTCAATCGGTGAAACACCAAATGCCTTCTTGAATGAATGGGAAAGGTAATATTTATTGATATGTCCAACTTCAGCTAAAGTATCTAAATTGATTTCTTCACGAAAATGCTGCTTAATATAATTTTTGATATAGGCCATGTCTTTACTGATTTTTTCAGAAGAAGTTTTCTCTAGGGAAAAGTTTTTTGTCCTCATCATTTTGAGTAGTACAATCTCTAAAATATTTTCAATAATTAACTCGTAATCTTCCTTTTGGTTTAGTACTTCTTTCATCAAATGTTGTAAAAAGAGTGTGATGTCGTGTTCCTGTTTATAATTGAAAAATGAGACTTGTGATCCCGGGTCATCAGCTGCTGAAAAGGCAAGTCCTTGGATACCAAGAACAATATATTCGAGGGGGTCATCCGGGCTGGACTTCTCTGTGTGCTCAATATTCGGGTTGATAACGATTAAATCATATTCTTTGATGGATACTTCTTTATTGGAATAGATAAAGGCACCTTTTCCCTTGGTAATATACAAGAGTTCCGTAAAGTGATGCGTATGGTTGATGCTATACCAGTCTTTTCCGTATTTTGATTTGGTTACATAGAGAAGTTTTACTGGCAGATGGCCTCGTTTTGATGCTGGAATCTCATAGATCTCATTAGACAAATGAAGCCCTCCTTTATCAAGTAAGCTCTTTTCTTTAAGTATAATTTTTTTAGTGAATTATTACAACGAAAGCAAGATATATAAAAAATAGGACAAGATGTATATTGTGGAAACGTTTTCTGATTACTATAATTTAGCTAGAAAGAGAAAAGAGGGGGACCAATAAGATGAAAAAGAAATTTTTGTTATCTGGTATAGTAGCCTTATTATCTGTTAGTTTACTTGCTTGTCAAAGTAGTAAAGTTGATGATTCTAGCAGTGGAAAAGCCTCCGGTGGAAAGGAAACTCTTCATGTAGCTGCATTGGAATCAGCATATGGTAAAGAAATGTGGACCAATGTGATTGATGCTTATGAAGCAGCAAATCCGAAGATTGAAGTGGAATTGACGGTAGATAAGAATCTAGAAGAAGTGATAAGTCCGAATATGAAAGCAGGAAATTATCCGGATGTGGTTTTATTAGCAACTGGAAGAAAATTAGCACTAACAGAAACATTAATTAAAGACCAAGCTTTAGAGGATATTACCGATGTTCTAGAGATGAACGTTTTTAATGAGGAGGTAAAAGTTAAGGATAAGTTAGTTCCTGGTTTTACTGATACCTTGGCAACAAATCCTTATGAAGATGGTAAAACTTATATGGCGCCGGCGTTCTATAGTCCAACTGGGCTGTTTTATAATGAAGGGTTGTTAAAAGAAAAAGGGTGGGAAGTACCGAAGACCTGGAATGAGATGTGGGACTTAGGGGAGAAAGCGAAAGCAGAAGGAATTGCCTTATTTACGTACCCTACAACTGGTTACTTCGATGCCTTTTTCTATTCCTTACTATTCGAAGTAGGAGGACCCGATTTCTACAATAAAGCGATGAAATATGAAGATGGTATTTGGGAATCTGCAGAAGCAACGAAAGTATTTGATATTATCGGAAAATTAGCGAAATATACAGAACCTACAACGGTTGCCAATGCCAATGACAAGGACTTTACCAAAAATCAACAATTGATTCTCGATAATAAGGCACTTTTCATGCCAAATGGAACATGGGTTGTTGGCGAAATGGGTGAAGCACCAAAAGCAGAAGGTTTTGAATGGGGAATGACTGCTTTACCAGCAATTGAAGATGGTGGAGACCGTTACGCCTTTACGTTCTTCGAACAAATATGGATTCCAGCAGCAGCTAAAAATAAACAAGCGGCTAAGGAGTTCATGACATATATGTATTCGGATGAAGCAGCAGCTATTTTTGCAGAAGCCGGTGCGATTCAGCCAATTGAAGGAATCTCTGAAAAATTAACGGGTGACAATAAACTTTTCTATAGTATATATGATTCAGGAGCAATAGCTGGTATGGGCGGCTTTGCAGCAACGGATTCTGTAGAGGGTGTCAGTATGGCAGATACGTTATTTGGTTCTATTAATAGCATTGTAACGGGTGATAAAAATGTAGATGACTGGAAAAAGGCCGTCGAAAAAGTCAGTGATCAATTGCGATCTGCATTAAAATAAACTAGTTTTATCGTTTTAAGTAGGATAACGGTGGGATCCCCCACCGTTACATTCATTAGTTGAGGTGATTGTAATGAATAAAAAGAAAGAGAAAAGGATATTTATTTTTGTTTGTACAGCACCAGCAGTGATTTTATTAACCATCTTTATGATTGTACCTACAATTGAGGTATTTAGGATGTCTCTTTATAAGTGGGGAGGATTTTCTAATAATAAGGTGTATGTTGGGTTAGATAATTTCAAAATCTTATGGAATGATATGAATTTTATTCGAGCACTGCAAAACAGTATTGTTTTAATTGTAATTGTTACACTCATCACCATGGTTGCAGCGATTTTATTTGCGACTTTGTTAACGAGAGAAAATTTGAAGGGAAATAGTTTTTTTCGAGTTATTTTCTATATCCCTAATATTTTGTCCATTGTGGTTATTGCTGGAATTTTCTCAGCCATTTACGATCCAACTACTGGTTTGTTGAATAATCTTCTTGCGTTATTTAATCTAGAAAGTCTTCAGAAAATGTGGCTCGGCAATCAAAAGATAGCTATCTACAGCATAGGAGCAGCGTTGGTTTGGCAAGCGATTGGTTATTATATGGTGATGTACATGTCAAGTATAGCAAGTATTCCGGAAAGTTACTATGAGGCTTCTGCTTTGGAAGGAGCTGGACGATTCCAGCAATTTTTCAGCATTACGTTACCGTTGATTTGGAATAACATTCGAACCACGTTAACCTTCTTCATAATCAGTACGATTAATTTAAGCTTTCTGCTTGTCCAATCGATGACCGGCGGTGGTCCTGACGGATCGACAGAAGTTTTTTTAAGCTACATGTATAAGCAGGCATACACCAATTCTTCATACGGGTATGGTATGGCCATTGGAGTAGTGATTTTCCTATTTTCATTTGCGTTATCTGCGATTGTAAGCCGGATCACCAAACGAGAAGTGCTAGAGTTTTAAGGGGGTTTATGAACAATGAAAACAAAAAAAGGAATGAGTGCAGAAACAGCTTATCGGTTGTTTATCTATGTCGCACTAATTACATTAGCTATCTCGATAATTATCCCTGTAGCATGGGTTTTCTTAGCTTCAATAAAGCAAAACTCGGAATTTTACGGAAGTCCATGGGAGATGCCAAATGGGTTCTATTTTCAGAATTTTATAGATGCATTCCAAAAGGCAAACATGGGTACCTACATGTTAAACTCCGTCATGGTGACGGCTTTGGCCCTGATTATTTTATTGGTTGTTGCTCTTCCAGCTGCCTATGTATTGGCTAGATATACCTTTAGAGGAAGCAACTTCATGAATGGTTTGTTCAAAGCTGGATTATTTATCAATGTGAACTATATTGTCGTTCCGATCTTCTTAATGTTATTAAACGGGGATACCTTCTTAAGAGAGCAATTTGGGGATGGTTTCTTATTAGATAATTTATTTGTGTTAGCAGTGGCATATGCTGCAACAGCATTACCTTTCACAATATATTTGTTATCCAGCTATTTTCAATCACTTCCTTCGAGTTATGAAGAAGCAGCGTTGGTTGATGGAGCCGGATATTTCAAAACCATGATTTTGATAATGATTCCGATGGCGAGACCAAGTATTATAGCCGTTATATTATTTAATTTTCTTTCCTTTTGGAATGAATACATAATTGCTTTAACCTTAATTCCAGGTCCCAATAAAACATTAACTGTTGGACTCATGAACTTAATGGCAGCACAAAAATCTGCTGCTAATTATGGCCAGATGTATGCAGGAATGGTACTGGTCATGCTGCCAACCTTAATTTTATACATACTAGTACAAAAGAAATTAACACAAGGAATGACCCTTGGTGGATTAAAGGACTAAGAATCGCCTGATAAAATCCGATGGGAGGACGTATTCAATGAAGAGTAGTCTTGTAGTTATTTTAAAGCTTGTTGTTTTTATTAGTTGTCTCTCTTTAATTATTATTGGACAAAAAACAGTCGGTAAACTTGAATTAGGCATGATGTTATTGGGGGTAGCCGGACTCTTAGGGCTCCTTTACGATTACAATCGGAAATATGTATAAAAAGAATCAGAATCAATAGATTCTAGAATTGAGAGGCGTTTAGATGATTACTTATGATAAAAACAGTTGGAAGATTCGTAATGAAAAAATCTTCATCCTGTCAGCAGCCATTCACTATTTCCGTTTGCCTAAAGCTGAATGGAACGAAGTCTTAGACAAGGCAAAAGAAGGGGGATGCAATACCATTGAAACCTACATTCCATGGAATTTTCATGAAATGAATGAAGGTGAATGGGATTTCTCCGGCGATAAGGATGTAGCACACTTTTTTCAATTATGCGCTGACAAAGGATTGTACGTGATTGCGAGACCAGGCCCATACATTTGTGCGGAATGGGATTTTGGAGGACTACCTTGGTGGCTCTCAACGAAAGAGGGAATTCAATATCGTTCCGCAGATTCTTTATTTTTAAAATATGTTGATAAATATTTCGATCAGGTCATACCCATTATTAATGAATTTCAATTGACGAAAAAGGGAACCGTTATTATGGTCCAAATCGAAAATGAGTTCCAGGCATATGGAAAACCAGATAAAGTTTATATGGAATACTTGCGTGACGGTATGGCGGAAAGAGGTATTGAAGTACCTTTTGTTACCTGTTATGGAGCTGTTGATGGTGCTGTTGAGTTCCGTAATTTTTGGTCGGGTGCCAATCAAGCTGCGGATATATTAAACGAACGGTTTATTGATCAGCCAAAAGGGGTCATGGAATTTTGGATTGGTTGGTTTGAGCAGTGGGGAGGAAATAAAGCAGATCAAAAAACACCTGAGCAGCTTGAATTTGAGTGTTATCAGTTGCTGAGTAATGGATTCACTGCGATTAATTACTACATGTATTTTGGAGGGACTAATTTTGATCATTGGGGCGGGAGAACCGTTGGAGAACAGACTTTTTCTACGACCTCATACGATTATGATGCAGCCATTGATGAATACTTACAGCCGACAAGGAAGTATGAAATATTAAAACGATTTCATGCATTTGTAAACTGGCTAACCCCAGTTTTTACAAACACATATTTAACCGAAACGGAATTAAAGCTTCCTAGTATGCTAAAATCCCGAAGGGTTTTTAGTCCTCATGGTGAAGTAATATTTATTGAAAATAATCGTCATGAACGAGTTCAATCCCAGATTGTACTAGATGGCGTAATCGTTCCATTTACAATTGAAGCTAATGCCATATTACCAATTGTTCGTGATGTGAAAGTAGGGGAAAATTTCACAATAAAAACACTCACTGGGCAGACGACAGGCTTCGACACCAAAATGGCCAATGTTTATCACGAAAATGGGCAATGTTCTTCTATGGTTTTGCTTTTTCATAAAGAGGTGAATATTCACTGTCCAATGCCAAATCGTTTTGATATCGATGAAGATGGTCTCGTTACGTTTCATCTCTTTCATGGTAAGGTGCCGCAAACTGTTCAATTTTCCTTTTTAGATGGTACCAGCTATTCCATTGAAGTTTCTTCAAGAGAATATTTGGAAAAGGTGGCTCCTCTTTTGGAAAAGAGCCCAGCAAGCTATGTATTACATTGGGAATCCGCTGACGAAAAACTGTGTTTTTTAAACGGAAATGTTACGCTCACTGAAAAACCACTCGATTTCAGTCAGTTTGGTCAATTTAGTGGATATTTAGGTTATGAAAGTGAATTTCACTCAGAAGAAACGATTAATAAGACGGTGATTTTTACGAGAATTGAGGATCCGGTCATGGTCTTCTGCAATCAGAAATATATAGGTAAACTCAATAAAATTGGAGCGGCATCGATCGAGATTCCTCTTGAGAAAGGAAAAAACACGTTAACCTGCCTTGTCCAAAATATGGGGCGATTCAATTTTACTCAGGCGATTGGAGAACCAAAAGGGATGAGTGATTCTCCTGCTCTTAACGGACAATATATCCCTTTACTTAAAGGATGGCAGGTGGATGGGTGTGGTATTGAGCATACCTTATCACAAATACCAGAAATTGAAGGGCGGATTGGTTTTCTTAAATCCTTCTTCAATGATGGCTATAACCGGGCTATTCTAGTTGGCGAAGGAGTTTCACGGGTTCAAGTAAATGGAAAAACAGTAAACATGCTAATGGAAAGTCAATCGGCCTGGTCAAGAAACAGTGCTGTCCATGGAGTGGCTGATATCAGTCATAGCTTAAAACATGGAGAAAATATAATAGACTTAGATGTTCAGAATATCTCTAGTATCAGTCGTTTTGATCTTTATTTATATAAAGAAGAGAACCAAATTAAACAGTGGAAAACAAAGTCATTTGCCCAACTGCAAGAGGAAAAGCAGTGGACAGCGGCAAATTCACAAACGATTTCTCCACGGTGGTATAAAAGTCATTTTGACTGGAAACCAGAAAACGGTCTAATTGTTAAAATTCAATTTAATCAGATGAGTAAAGGGTGTTTTTGGGTTAATGGA
>NZ_JAZVJO010000458.1:0-7535 GCF_059453735.1 Peribacillus sp.
GCACTTGTGAAAATGGAAGAAAAGGGAAGCGTGATTCGAACACGTAATAACCGCTATGGACTGCCGCAAAAAATGAATCTCATCAGAGGTAAGCTTTCAGGTCACCCTAAGGGCTTTGCATTTGTAACGCCTGATGAGCCGACTGGTGTGGATGATATTTTCATTCCCCCTAATGAAACAAAAAATGCTATGCATGGAGATATTGTTCTTGTGAGAGTCTCTTCAGAAAGTTCGGGCTCACGCAGAGAAGGATCCGTTGAAAAAATTATTGACCGTGGAATTAAAGAAGTTGTGGGGACATATTCTGAAAGTAAAAATTTTGGATTTGTAATCCCAGATGATAAGAAGATAGCTAACGATATTTTCATTCCGAAAAATGTATCTCGTGGAGCTGTAGAGGGACATAAAGTAGTGGTAAGATTGACTTCCTATCCAGAAGGACGGACAAGCGCTGAAGGAGAAGTGTTGCAAATTCTTGGACATAAAAATGATCCAGGTGTTGATATCCTTTCCGTTATTCATAAGCATGGTCTTCCAATGGAATTTCCTGACGATGTACTTAACCAGGCAAATGAAGTGCCTGATACGATTGAGGAAAGTGATATCGGTAATCGACGTGATCTTCGCGGAGAAACACTGGTCACTATTGATGGTGCGGATGCGAAAGATCTAGATGATGCAGTTACCGTTACTAAGCTTGAAAATGGCCATTATAAGCTGGGCGTTCATATTGCGGACGTCAGCCATTATGTAACAGAAAACTCCCCACTTGACCGTGAAGCGTTCGAACGGGCAACGAGTGTGTATTTAGTTGACCGAGTGATTCCGATGATTCCTCATCGCTTATCCAATGGTATTTGTTCGTTAAATCCACAGGTTGACCGATTTACCCTTTCATGTGAGATGGAGTTCGATGCAAAAGGTAAAGTGGTTAATCATGATATCTTTGAAAGTGTGATTCGGACAACTGAGAGAATGACATATAATGATGTTAAAAAAATTCTTGTCGACAAAGATGAAGAATTATTGGAACGCTATGAACCGCTTGTCCCGATGTTCCAGCAAATGGAGGAGCTCGCTGCCATTCTGCGTATGAAACGGATGGAACGCGGTGCGATTGATTTTGACTTTAAAGAAGCGAAAATTCTGGTTGATGACGAAGGACACCCAACAGAAGTAGTTGTTCGTGAACGTTCAGTTGCAGAACGCTTAATTGAAGAATTTATGCTGGCTGCCAATGAAACAGTGGCGGAACATTTCTTCCGTCTTAAAGTGCCATTCCTTTACCGTATTCATGAAGATCCTAAGGAAGAAAAACTGCAGCGATTCTTCGACTTTATTACGAATTTTGGCTATGTAATCAGAGGATCAGCCAGTTCCATACAACCGAAAGCTTTACAGCAGATTATTGAAGCGGTTGCTGGGAAACCAGAAGAGATGGTTATTTCAACGGTTATGCTTCGCTCCATGCAGCAAGCGAAATACGATCCGGAAAGCCTAGGACACTTTGGGTTATCAACGGAATTTTATACACATTTCACTTCGCCTATTCGCCGGTATCCGGATTTAATTGTCCATCGTTTGATTCGGACGTATTTGATTGAAGGAAACCAAAATGAAGCGACTAAAGCAAAATGGGACGCAATGCTTCCTGAAATAGCTGATCATACATCTAAACGTGAACGTCGTGCTGTTGATGCTGAACGTGAAACAGATGATCTGAAAAAAGCAGAGTACATGCTTGATAAGATTGGTGAAGAGTTTGACGGTATTATTGGTTCTGTTACCAATTTTGGAATGTTTGTCGAGCTTCCAAATACCATTGAAGGATTGGTGCATGTCAGCGCGATGACAGATGATTATTACCGATTTGATGAACGTCAGCTTGCCATGATAGGTGAACGGACCGGGAAAGTGTTTAGAATCGGTGACGAAATATCAATCCGCGTAGCCAATGTGAATAAAGAAGAACGTGCAGTTGACTTCGAAATTCTAGGAATGGTCAATAGTCGACCGCGTACCTCTGGAAGTAAGCAGATTTTCAAGGCTAATCCTGATGGCACGAATAGACGCCGCAAGGATAGTGGTGGAAGCAGTGAACGAAAAGGCAGCGGAAACGGCCAAGGCAGCGGACGTAATGCTAAAGATGGAGCTAAGTCTTCCGATAAGCCGCGGAAGAACAAAAAATATTATGAAAATGCACCCGCAGCGAAGCGGAAGAGAAAACCTAAAAAGAGATAAAATAGTGATAGAGTCCGTTTAGGGCTCTATCCTATTAGTTAAAAAGGGGAGAATAAGATGCCAAAGGGATCTGGAAAGCAATTGGCTCAAAATAAAAAAGCCTTTCATGACTTTGCGATTGAAGAAACCTACGAAGCAGGGATTGTGTTGGTGGGAACAGAAATCAAAGCCATCCGAGCAGGAAAGGTAAATCTTAAAGACTCTTTTGCTCGTATTGAAAATGGTGAACTACAGCTGCATAATATGCACATCAGTCCATATGATCAAGGAAATCAATTTAATCATGATCCATTACGGACGAGGAAATTGCTTCTACACCGTAAAGAAATCAATAAGCTGATTGGTGATACGAAAGAAACCGGGTATACGATTGTACCGCTGAAAATGTATCTGAAAAATGGGTTTGCTAAAGTATTAATCGGTCTTGGTAAAGGGAAGAAACAATACGATAAACGTGATGACCTCAGAAAGAAAGAAGCAAAACGTGATATCGAGCGGGCCTTCCGTGATCGTCAAAAGGAATAGATTACCTGAGCGATATGATTGATTTTCCTGCGAATGCTGGTATAATAAATAATGTACCACTGACAATTGAATATCAGCATCAAAGCTGATCTATTCATTTCTCGTACGCTCCATTTTTATTCTGGGGACGCTACGGATTCGACAGGGATAGTTCGAGCTTAGGTTGCGAGTCGAGGGGATCGGCCTCGTTAAAACGTCAAAGCCTATAACTGGCAAACAAAACAACAACCTAGCTTTCGCTGCGTAACAACAGCCGATAGCTGTTCCTCCCTCCATAGCCCACGTGGTAGGGTAAGGGACTCACTCTAGTGGGATACGCCGGAATCCACCGTCTGAGGATGAAGGAAGAGACCAATCAGACTAGCTATCCTGCCGCCTGTCGATAGGCTAATGGGTTTGCGAAACGCGAATATGTCGACTACACTCGTAGAAGCTTAAGTGCCGATATGTCTGGACCCGGGTTCGTCTCCCGCCGTCTCCATTACTACTAACCGCATAAGGCGGAGATATATTTAAGAAAATAAACCCTAAACTGTCCAGATGGATGGTTTAGGGTTTATTTTTTTTATTCCAGTACTTTTCATACTCTTTTTCATGTTGTGTTGTAACAGCAAGATTAGAGAGGGCTTGGTAAAATTGTTGGTGGTCAATTTTATATAAAAAAAGATCTTCCAATCCACTTGCTGTAAACAATCCAAATTCCCAAACGGCTTTATAGTCGCGTGTATCAAGGGAATGTGCCATTAAATCTAATACTTTTATAATTTCAGTAGATACAATGACATTATCTTTAGCATAGTGTCTAATATAACCAAAACCATGATACAGATAATGGTTAAAATCTCTTTTCTGTAAAATGATCCGAAGCTCATTGCTTTCATCCATCAAATAATTAGAAAATATGGATTCACGTGAAATCGAAGCAAGGACCTCACCAATTTGATAGATTACAGTCGAAGCTGTTTTGGGATCATAATGTCCGATGGACCTAACCGCAACTTCTACTAGTTTGTTGATACTGAATTCTATATCTTGAACTTCTGTTTGCTTTCTTCTAATACTAATCAGAGAAAGATACTTTAGCTCGTCTATTTCAGTCGCGCTATTTGTCCAATACGTTATGATAGGCGTAGAAGCAAAGACATAATTTCCAATTGTATATTCCAACCGAATAATGATGTCATCTTTTTGAGCTTCTTCAATCATCGTAATAAAATCGACGAGTTGAATGTAGCCCGCTTTTCTAGCTGTAATAGTATCTCCCTTACTCTCGTATGAATGATCCTTAATCGTCCTTAAATCTTTTACTTTATATGGATCTACTTCATCTTCTAATGTACTTTTTACAATACTTAACGCTTCTTTTTTCATGTCATAAGTCATCTGGTTAACTTGCAGCCATTCGACCGCATGATTAATAAAAAAGATAAACGTTCCCATCGATAAGGCAGCGATTAATGTGGCGAAAACGGGTACAGCAAAATAGTATTGTGCTGTTTCTTTATTCAAAAATAGAAAACATAATAACATATAGAAAAAACTTGATGTGAAAATCCCAAGTACGCGTTGGGTGCTTTTACTTGCGATGAAATTTTTCAACATGCGGGGTGAAAATTGTCCGGAAAATGTCGTGAAAACTAACAGAATCAAGTTAAATGTGAACGTAGTCAATGTCAAAATAGCTGCTGTAAATGTACCGACAAGTGCTTGAGTTAAGCTATAATCTACGGAAAAATAAGGTCTCATATTTTTTCCCAGCTCATAAAGGAAGTCAGCCGTTAAAACAGCACCTACAAAAAGAAAAGAGAAAAATACATAAATTACAGGCGTAAACCACAAATTGGATTGAATTGTATGAGATAATTCCCTGTTTGACATTCTTATATATTTCTTTACATACTTATCCAGAAGATTCATTTTAAACATATTTATATTTCCTCTCAATCATAAATCAAAGCACTTTAATATTCTGCTCTAACCAAAAATAATTACCCTCTAAAAATGAACTTGGTTTACATACAGACGAGTACTAACTCCAATTCTTATATCTCGTTGAATAAATGATAATCATATATACCGTGTGGAATTTCTCTTATCCTGCTCCTGCTTCACGGGAGTTAGACTTTGATTATGTATGTAAATGTAATTTCTTCATTCCTAATGAAACTGAATTAGAAATTTTAACAGACATGCCGGTAGAAACGGACCAACAAGTTCATGATGCAGCATTAACACTAATAGAAAAAGGCGTGAAAAATGTAATTGTCACGTTAGGAAGCCGCGGGGTAATGTGGGTAACGAACGAACGGGTTGATATGATTAGCGCTCATCGTGTGGCGGCTATTGATACCACAGGAGCTGGAGATTCATTCATTGGCTGCTTCGCCCATTTCTTTGTACAAACTGGTGATATCCTTCATTCCATTCGAATGGCGACAGGCTTCGCAGCATTAAGCGTAACAAAACGTGGTACGCAATCTTCTTATCCAGACAAAAGTGAACTAGAGACATTTATAGCGGAGCAAGTTTAAACGAAAAAAAGTCCATTCATATGATGAATGGGCTTTTCAAATACTCTTAATCAATCGATTGATTAAATTTATAAAAAACTATATGTATGAAAGGTTTTGGTTTCTTAATCAATCGCTTAATTAAATTTGAATGTTATGCATTCAACCCCGGATCTGGTAGAGCCCCGACTATTGGATGGGGAACATATAACTCTTCTAAATAATGCACCTCATCAGACGATAGCTGTATATCTAGAGCAGCTACTGCACTTTCAAGATGGCTTTCTTTTTGAGCACCTATGATGGGGGCAACAATCCCATCCTTGTTAAGAATCCAGGCTAAGGCAATTTTATCACGCGTAACCCCTTTGGTGTTTGCGACTTCAGTTAACCGTTCAACTATGCCGCGGTCGGCGTTCATCATATGATCATATTTTGAATGTTGGATGGTGTCTGTTTCAGAACGATATGTACTTTCTGACCAGTCACGGGTCAAACGACCTGAAGCCAGTGGGCTGTAAGGTGTAATCGCAATCTTTTCATCACGACAGAATGGAATCATTTCACGCTCTTCTTCACGATAAATCATATTATAGTGATTTTGCATGGAGACAAATTTTGTCCACCCATTACGTTCTGCCGTTCGTTGTGCTTTTTGAAACTGCCAAGCGAACATGGCACTCGCGCCAATATAACGAGCTTTCCCGGATTTCACTACATCATGGAGAGCTTCCATTGTTTCTTCAATGGGTGTGTGGTAATCCCAGCGATGGACAATGTATAAATCAACATAATCAGTCCCCAAACGCTCCAAGCTATGATCAATTTCGGTCATAATTTCTTTTCGAGATAATCCGCCGCTGTTAGGACGATCGGGACGCATCATTTGGTGGACCTTTGTTGCTAGAACTATATCGTCGCGTTTTGTATAGTCCTTCAATGCACGTCCAAGAATTTTTTCGCTTTCACCCATAGAATAGATATTCGCAGTATCAAAAAAATTAATACCTAGTTCGATAGCTTTTTTAATGATTGGACGGCTGTGTTCTTCATCTAAAATCCATTTATGGACCCATTTCTTTTTATCTCCAAATCCCATAGCTCCCAAGCAGATCCGAGAAACGTCCATTCCAGTATGACCGAATTTTACATATTCCATAGACTAATCTCCACCGTTTTAATTCTTATTCTAAGTATCTAGTTACTATACTTCTTTTCTTTCTTCATTTTTCCTTCATTTTATTTGCATAACCTTATTAATCAATCGATTAATTAAAGATTAATAGTTCCTTTCATATCAAGGCTTTTACGTTCTTAATCAATCGAATGATTAAATATTATTTATACATAAAATCAACAATATGATAAAATATAATAGTTATAATTTACCAAGAAAGGGTTGATGATATGTTTAAGAAAATGGCAGCAGATGCGTTGGGAATATCCGATATCGGGACGATTATTTCACCAGCTGATTATGATAAAACAGATGCTGATGACTATGTCATGCATGAAGATGATGAGAAAATTTATTTTTTGATTAAGACGAAGGCAGATGAGTATTGCTTTACTAATCTAGCTATTATTCATGTGGATGGGGAAAGTGCGATTTCTTCGAAACGGACGTTGAAGCGGTATCCATATGCACAGTATAAAGTCTCAGATGTCTTTCTTGAAACAGCTGGGAAGATTGATATGGATGTAGAAATTAAATTTACGATCGGTAAAGAAAAAATGGATATTGACGTTAGAAAAGATCAAATTGAACAATTGAAGGATTTATATAAATCATTACTTCGGATTTCAGAGATCACTCACGAAAATGATATCCACATGGAAATGGGTTCAAGCAGTTTAGATAAAGCGGTTCTCGTGCTCCAAAATTCTAGAACAGATGATTCTAAACTGGCGGATACATTCCGTGAACTGACAGACTTTGGCTTTACTTGGCTCTCATCTGTCCGTGAGCAGTATCATGTTAAAGATTTCGGTGACGTTTACGAAAAGTATATTAATAATTAATCTATGAAGGAAACCTTGCTCATTGCAGCAAGGTTTCTTTTTTGTCGGGGGTATTATTCGCAATATACAATAGATGAAATAGAAATACTTTCTGCTCAGCTTATATAGGTGGTACTATAAGGGTAATTAAAGTTGAGAAATATTGGAGGAGATTGAATGGAAGCTATGGAGGCCATTTTAACAAGAAGAAGTATTGGAAAGGTGAAGCCTGATCAGGTACCAGTTGAAATTATTGAA
>NZ_JAZVJO010000459.1:0-2261 GCF_059453735.1 Peribacillus sp.
GATGAAAGATATACAGTTTAACCGTCATCGTCGTTTACGTTCAAGTGCAGGCATCCGAGCAATGGTTCGTGAAACCGTACTTCAAAAAGAGGATTTAATTTACCCGATTTTTATCATTGATGGAGAAAACATTAAAAATGAAATATCTTCTATGCCTGGAATCTATCAACTATCCATGGATAACCTTCGTGCCGAGATGGATGAAGTAGTGGATCTTGGGATTAAATCAGTGATACTATTTGGCGTTCCTTTCGAGCATGATAAGGATGAACAGGGATCTGGAGCATTTCATCATAATGGCCTCGTTCAGCAAGCGACCCGCCTTGTAAAGGAACTGTATCCTGAGATGATCGTGATTGCTGATGCATGTCTTTGTGAATATACAAGTCATGGTCACTGTGGTTTGGTTGAAGGCGATAAAATTCTTAATGATGCATCATTAGATTTGCTTGCCAAGACAGCAGTCAGCCAGGCAGAAGCAGGTGCGGATATTATTGCACCATCGAATATGATGGATGGATTTGTAACAGCTATTCGTGCAGGACTTGATGAAGCAGGTTTTGAAGATATTCCGATTATGTCTTATGCCGTTAAGTATGCATCTGCTTTTTACGGTCCTTTCCGTGAAGCTGCGAATGGAGCTCCACAGTTTGGTGACCGGAAAACCTATCAAATGGATCCAGCGAATCGCATGGAAGCTTTTCGTGAAGCAGAATCCGATATCGCTGAAGGCGCTGATTTCTTAATTGTAAAACCTGCTCTATCGTATATGGATATCATTCGCGATGTAAAAAATACGGTGAAGCTTCCGGTAGTTGCTTATAACGTCAGCGGTGAATATTCAATGGTGAAGGCAGCCGCTAACAACGGGTGGATCGATGAAAAAGCGATTGTTTTAGAAATGTTGACAGGCTTCAAACGTGCTGGCGCCGACTTAATCATCACCTATTTTGCAAAGGAAGCAGCTGCTTGGCTGCGAGATGAAAAAAACTAACTTTTCAAAGGAGATTTGAAAATGCGTTCATATGAAAAATCAAAACAAGCTTTTACTAAAGCGAAAGACCTCATGCCTGGCGGGGTGAACAGTCCTGTACGTGCCTTCAAATCGGTTGACATGGATCCGATATTCATGGAACGCGGCAAAGGCTCGAAAATTTATGACATCGATGGCAATGAATACATTGATTATGTTCTTTCATGGGGACCGCTTATTTTAGGTCACGCCAATGATCGCGTGGTTGAGTCAATTAAGAAGGTTGCAGAAACAGGCACGAGCTTTGGTGCATCAACGTTGATTGAAAATGAATTGGCACAGCTTGTCATTGACCGGGTTCCTTCAGTTGAGATGGTTCGGATGGTTTCATCAGGAACAGAAGCAACTATGAGTGCACTCCGTGTCGCCCGCGGATATACAAGCAGAAACAAAATCTTGAAATTTGAAGGCTGCTATCATGGTCATGGTGATTCGTTGCTGATTAAAGCTGGTTCGGGCGTTGCTACACTTGGTTTGCCAGACAGCCCAGGTGTCCCAGAAGGAACAGCGAAAAACACAATCACGGTACCTTATAACGATCTTGCAGCGGTTAAGTATGCATTTGAACAATTCGGCGAAGACATCGCGTGTATCATTGTTGAACCAGTTGCAGGCAATATGGGTCTCGTACCTCCGCAGCCAGGCTTCCTTGAAGGGCTCAGAGAAGTGACAACGCAATATGGCGCCCTGTTAATCTTCGACGAAGTGATGACCGGCTTCCGTGTTGGCTATAACTGCGCCCAAGGTTACTACGGAGTGACTCCAGATATGACTTGTCTAGGCAAGGTAATTGGCGGCGGACTTCCAGTTGGAGCATTTGGCGGAAAACGTGAAATTATGGAAAGAGTTGCACCGAGCGGAACCATCTATCAAGCAGGAACGCTTTCAGGAAATCCATTAGCGATGACAGCAGGCCTTGAAACGCTTAGCCAGCTGACGCCTGAAGTGTATACAGAGTTCCAACGTAAAGGTGACCTGCTTGAAAAAGGCATCAGCGCAGCAGCGGCAAAATATGATATTCCTCACACGTTTAACCGTGCAGGCTCCATGATCGGCCTATTCTTTACCAACGAAGAAGTAATCAACTATGAAGGAGCCAAAACCTCTGACTTAGCCTTCTTCGGCACGTACTATAGAGAAATGGCAGAGCAAGGCATCTACCTGCCGCCATCCCAATTCGAAGGCCTATTCCTCTCTACGGCACATACCGATGAAGACATCGAAAAAA
>NZ_JAZVJO010000460.1:0-4408 GCF_059453735.1 Peribacillus sp.
CCGCCACCGCCGCCTACAAAACTAGCTCCTACAATGATGAGCAGGATAAACAAAACGACGATAAAAGCAAAACCTCCACCAAATCCAACACCTTCATTGCCACAACCTGACATATTGGTACATCTCCTTTTTTAGAAGGAGCACTTACATGGGTAATAGCAGTTTATGCACAGTTTAGGCAAGTGACACTCATTTAAAGAAACTTATTTTTTCATATATCAAAAGCCCTTGTTCATGAATTGTTCACGAATAAGATGGTTTTTATTCATTTTTTCATATTCTAAACAACCAAGCATATATTCCTTTTTATACCTTAAAAAACCCTTATTAAAGCAGGTATTACGCCCTATTATTAGGGATAAATTTGAACTTATTGATAATAATAACAAAGAAATCGCATGTTTATTTAAAGGTGTTTATTGATTAAGTAATTTAGTTCTTCATTAATTAGACAAATTGTAGACAAAACTGGATTTACCTTCTTTTCTTTATATTGCTTTTTTGTGTCATAAGGTGCAAAATTAAAACATAGTAAAGATTGTGAAAGGATTCACAAACATCATGAATAACTAAATGGAGGAATTATATTATGAAACAAAGAAATGTTAATCGCGTTGCTCTTATAGGTGCTGGATCTGTCGGAAGTAGTTATGCATTCGCCTTGTTAAATCAATCTATTACTGAAGAATTAGTCATAATTGATTTAAATGAAGATAAAGCAATGGGTGATGCCATGGATTTAAATCACGGGAAGGTATTTGCCCCAAATCCAACAAAAACATGGTATGGTACTTATTCAGATTGTAAAGATGCAGATGTAGTTTGTATTTGTGCAGGAGCTAACCAAAAACCCGGTGAAACGCGCTTAGATCTTGTTGAAAAAAACCTAAGAATTTTCAAAGGAATTGTGGAAGAAATTATGGCGAGTGGTTTTGACGGAATCTTCTTAATAGCTACAAATCCAGTCGACATCTTAACATATGCTACCTGGAAATTCAGCGGTCTGCCAAAAGAACGCATAATCGGCAGTGGTACGATCTTAGATACGGGCCGTTTCCGTTTCTTGCTCGGCGAATACTTCGATATTGCTCCGGCTAACGTTCATGCTTATATTATTGGGGAACATGGCGATACAGAACTACCCGTTTGGAGTCATGCCGATATCGGGGGAGTTTCAATTACAGAATTGATCAAGAGAAATTCAGAATATAATATGAAAGACCTCGATGAATTATTTATAAATGTTCGCGATGCAGCTTATCAAATTATTGAGAAAAAAGGTGCAACTTTTTATGGAATTGCCATGGGCCTTGCCCGAATTACAAAGGCCATTTTAAATAATGAAAACAGTGTTCTAACGGTTAGTACTTATCTCGAGGGAGAATACGGAACAGAAGATGTATATATTGGCGTTCCAGCAGTTGTTAATCGTAACGGAATAAGAGAAATTGTTGAATTAACGCTAAATGAACAAGAACGCCAACAATTTAAACACAGTGCGGATGTACTAAAGGAAGTTTTAGCTCCACATTTTAAAGGACAATAAGAATAACAATCAAAACACCTTAGAATTGAGATGACTACTATGTGGCTGCAACAATATAATCCATTCGATAATGTATATGTAAGCGCACTTGTCGCCGTTCTCTGCTAAATAAAGCGACTCTAGTAATAGAAGCATCCTTTATTTATCAACAAATTTCCAAAGCACCACCCATCGCACCAGCGGTTTAAAAGTAGATCTTATTTCTGCTAAGTTCTTATAAAGGAAAAGGAGAAAATCACCCTTAGGTGTTTTTTCTCCTTTTTTACATTAGTTGGTAAATATTTCTTGATTACTAGCTCCTGCTTTGGGACCAACATGTTTGTATTCTGGTTTGAAAACAGAGGTTTTAATGGGACAAGCAATCTGCCTTTGGTTGTTTCCCTTTTCATCAGGAACCTCAACAATCATGCCGCGTTCCTTAAGCTGTGGATGTTCAGCCGCTTCAGTAAATGTCAGCACTGGCTCGACACAGGCCTCATATTCAGCAAATATTTCTTGCCAATCCGCAAAGTTTTTTTCCAAAAATGCCTCCGTAACTGCTTGTTTAAATGCTCGACTGCTTTCATCGTCATTTTTCATACTAATCCCTGTTAAATCTTCCCTTCCGATGGCCGTGCATAAAGCCTTACGGAATGGTGGTTCTAAACTTCCAACAGAGAAATAACGCCCATCTTTTGTTTGATAATAGTCATAAAAGGAGCCGCCGTTTAATAGCAATTTTTCTGGTTTAAGCTCCATACCACTTTGTAAATTCAGAGGGGCTGATACTGCATTTAAGGAGAAACTGCAATCAGTCATACTTATGTCAATCGATTGTCCCTCTCCAGTTCGATCTCGGTAAATGACTGCAGATAATATTCCAATGACCGCGTGTAGTGAGCCGCCAGCGATATCGGCGATTTGTGTTCCGTTTTTGGCAGGACCGTCTTCTTTTGTCCCAGAATAACTAGATAAACCAGCAATAGATAAATAATTAATATCATGTCCTGGGCGATATTTATATGGACCCGTCTGACCAAATCCCGTCAGCGAGCAGTAAATCAGCTGAGGATTCACTTTTTTCAATTCCTCGTACCCCAAGCCTAAACGTTCCATTACACCTGGACGGAATTGTTCAAGCACAATATCATATTCTTTCACAATCTTTTTAACTGCATCTATCGACGCCTCTTGTTTTAAATCAAGAGTGATTGATCTTTTTGAGCGGTTAAGGTATTGATCCATAGAGCGGGTTTCCCCGTCTGTTGGTCTTTCCACTCTCAGAACATCTGCTCCTAAATCAGCCAGCATTAAAGTTGCAAAGGGACCTGGTAAAAGGGTTGAAAAATCAAGTACTTTTAAATTTGTTAATAATGTCAACTGCTGCACACCTCCTTTTCCTTCTTAACTGCTAATAGGCTTCTAGGTTATAGAGCCCCGCTTCCTTTACTAATACTCTACTTTTCAAAAAAACCCTTCTTTTATTTAAGACGTCTTCATTTTAATTTGTACAGGCCAAGATCTCTGGTAAATTACGGTTTACAAAGCTATGATCTACTCACATGCCCATACACCAACTTACATAAATTGTTATTCTAAAGAGGGATTTCTGAACGAAAAATGAAAAAAGTTGCTTTCATTGTTGTCAACTGCGACAATTAAAGAGAACGAACAATAAAGTAAAAGAATGCGTAGGTGACTATTATGATTGAAATTAAAAGTTCTACACTTAGCGATGGAGAGTTTAATAGAGGAGTTTTTGCACAACGTGATATAAAAAAAGGAGAAATCCTGCACGAGGCACCCGTTATTGCTTATCCAAATGCCGAACATGAACACATCGAAAAAACACTGCTTGCAGATTATGCATTCGAATATGGTATAAACCATACAGCGATCCTTTTAGGATATGGTATGCTGTTTAATCACTCATACACACCTAATGCCACGTATGACATTAATTTTGATAATCATACCTTCGATTTCAGAGCATACACAGATATTAAAGCCGGGGAAGAGATAACGATTAACTATAACGGCGAAGTGGATGACAACGAACCGCTTTGGTTTAATAAAGACAAAGAATAGTTAGGCAGCGGAACCCTTCGAGGGTTCCTTTTTTGTTTGAATAATAAAAAAGAGAGAGCATCTCTGCTCTCTCACTTTTCATTATTCAGCGTCAAAAACAACGACTTTTTCCATTTTGTCGCCTTGTTTCATGTTTTTAGCTGTTTCAAGACCAGAAGTTACCTGACCAAAAACAGTGTGAACACCATTAAGATGCGGCTGCGGTTCGTGTACAATAAAGAACTGACTTGAGCCTGTATCTTTACCGGCATGAGCCATAGAAAGGCTTCCTGCAAGATGTTTATGCGGATTGCCTGCTGTTTCACATTTAATTGTAGTACCGCTTCCACCTGCACCAGTTCCAGTCGGGTCTCCACCTTGGCTTACGAAGCCAGGGATAATCCGGTGAAAGACAACGCCGTTATAGAAGCCTGTGTTAGCTAAATTTTCAAAGTTAGCTACCGTGTTTGGTGCTTCATTCGGGAATAGATCAAACTCAATCTTCTCACCATTCTCCATTTGTATGTATCCTTTTTTTGCCATTAAAAACATCTCCTTTTTAATCAGTAAACTCTATTATAGATAGAAAGAGCAGAAAGTGCTATTCTTTCGTATTTCTCTATCTTCTTTCCCCCTGATAAAAAGGGTTCAGCCCATAACACTCTTTTCGAATGCAGCAGAAACTTTTTCAAATTCCTCATCTGTTTCAATATCTGTTAACTGACCGTCTTCTTCTACTTTAAAAAAGAAAATATCAATATCTTCCTCTGTTTCACGTTCAATATCATCAACAATTCCTGCAGCGATGTATTCAAC